>JAISSG010000093.1 GCA_031273185.1 Treponema sp.
CCGAGGAAAACCTCGCGGCCAAGAAATGCCCCGATTGCGGCGGGGAGCTGACCGACACCCGCAAATTCAACCTGATGTTCAAGACCCACATAGGGCCGGCGGAGGACAGCGCCAGCCTAATCTACCTGCGGCCGGAGACCGCCCAGGGGATCTACGTCAACTACAAAAACATCATCCAGTCAAACCGGATGAAAATTCCCTTCGGCATCGCGCAGATCGGCAAGGCGTTCCGCAACGAGATTGTCACCAAAAACTTTATTTTCCGCACCTGCGAATTTGAGCAGATGGAAATGCAGTTTTTTGTGAAGCCCGGCAGCGACGAAGAATGGTTTAACGAGTGGCGTAAGCGGCGCTGGGCGTACTACGAACGGCTGGGCGTCAAAATGGATCACCTCCGCTGGCACCAACACGGGCCGGGCGAGCTGGCACATTACGCGAAGGACGCCTACGACATTGAATACCTGTTCCCCATGGGCTGGCGCGAACTGGAAGGCGTGCACAACCGCACCGACTACGACCTGAGCCGCCACACCGAGTACTCCGGCAAGGATATGCAGTACATCGACCAGGACAACAGCAACGAGCGCTACATCCCCTACATCATCGAAACGTCGGCGGGGCTTACCCGCAACGTGCTGATGATCCTGTGCGATGCCTACGACGAGGAGCAGGTCGCCGACAAGGGCAACGACGACGACTGGCGAACCGTGCTGCGCTTCCACCCCAGCCTTGCCCCGATAACCGTCGCCGTGCTGCCGTTGATGAAAAAGGACGGCCTTGCGGAACTTGCCCAGGACATACGCCGGGAACTCAAGGACGACTTTGCCACCGACTACGACCAGGGCGGGGCCATAGGCCGCCGCTACCGCCGCCAAGACGAGGCTGGCACTCCCTTCTGCATAACCATTGACTACCAGTCCAAAGAAGACGGCACCGTCACCCTACGCTACCGGGATTCCATGGAACAAATACGCGTACCAAAAGCAGAACTTGCCGCACGCCTACGCCAAGAAATCAAAACATACAAACGAACAAAATAGCGAGGCTCAGGGGGCAGGACAACTCGCCTGCCCTCCCCCTTTGCTCCTTGCTCTTTCCTCTTTGCTCTTTGCTCTTTCTGCTGTATCATACTACCGTGGGCTTTTGGAAAAAAAAATTCCACCTGATGATTTTCTCGCTTTTTGGCGTAGCGGCCTTGTTTATCTGGTCATGCGCCAGCACCCGGTACTTTGCCGCCGTTGACGGCGAACTGGAGCGAAGCAATTATGCCGCCAGCGTCGATCTGCTTGAAAAAAACAGGAGCTTTCTGTACACCGGGAGGGACGCGATTCTGTACTATCTGGACAAGGGGATGCTGTGCCACTACGCCGGGCTTTACGCCGATTCCTCCCAGCTTCTGGAAGCGGGGGAGCGTGCCATCGAGAATGCCTTTACCAAAAGCGTCAGCCAGGAAATCTCTACCTTCCTGATAAACGACAACGCCCGCGACTACGAAGGCGAGGATTACGAGGACATTTACCTTAACGCGTTCAACGCCCTCAACTACCACCACAGGGGGGATTCGGAGGGCGCGATGGTTGAAATACGCCGAATGACCGGCAAGCTGGAGCACCTCTCCTTCAGATACGACACCGCCCTTTCCAACCTCCAGAAAAAAGCCCTTGATGATAATCTTTCCCAAATTCCCCCGAACCCAAACGCCCCGGCGAAATTCAACAACTCGGCGCTTGCCCGCTACCTGGGGATGCTGTTCTACCGTGGCGCCGGCCTCCGCGACAGCGCGAGGATCGACCGCGACTGGCTGTCTGCCGCTTTCGCCAACGCTCCCGCCGTGTACAACCACCCGGTTCCTTCCTCGCTTTCCGGCGAACTGGAAATTCCCGGCGGCATGGCGAGGCTCAACGTGCTTGCCTTTGGCGGGCTTTCCCCGGTAAAAAAAGAAGCCGTCCTGCGAATCTCCCTGCCTTCAGATCGCTGGATAAAGATCGCCCTGCCTGAGATAGCGAACCGCAACAGCGAGATTCACCGGGTCGCGCTTGTCTTCGAATCTGGCGGCAGCTACGAGCTTGAGCTTTTGGAGAATATGGACGCGGTGACAAAGGCGACGTTCAGCGAGCGGCAGCAGCTTGTCTATCTGAAAACGATTATTCGCGCCATGCTTAAGGGCGCCGGTTCCTCGGCGCTTTCAATCGCCGCAAAGGGGACAGGCGGGGACAGTGGCGCGATTATGGAACTGTTCAGCATCGGCGCGCAGGTTTTCGCCGAGGCCAGCGAGAAGGCCGATGTCCGCGCGTCGCGGTTTTTTCCCGCCAGGGCCTATGTCGGGGGAATCAACCTTGAGCCGGGCAGCTATTCCTTCCAGGTAAAATACTACAACAGGAGCGGAGGGGAGATAGCCTCGGTGTCGCATAACGACATGATCGTCAGGGAGAATGCCCTGAACCTCGTCGAGGCGGTATGTTTGAAATAAAGAGAAAAGAGAAAAGAGAAAAGAGAAAAGAGGAAAGAGGAAAGGGGAAAGAGGGAGCGGCGAGTCTGTACCGGCCTGTTGCCATTGGGTTGCTTGAGCTTGAGGGGAATCTTTTTCTTGCGCCTACGGCGGGCTACACCGATCGGGGCTTTCGCTCGCTCTGCGTTGGCCAGGGGGCAAATTTTACCTTTACCGAGTTGGTCAGTGCCGAGGCTCTGTATCGCAATCCCGGCCATTACGGGCTTGGCAACGATGCAAAGGCCGCCTCTCCCGCTGCGGTCAGCCTGGTAAGCAGGGCCTCCAACGAGCGGCGTTATGCGGTGCAGCTTTTTGCTGGCGAACCGGAGGCGTTCTACCGGGCGGCGTTGGCACTGGCGCCGCTAAGGCCAGACGTGGTGGACATCAATTGCGGCTGCCCGGTGCCAAAGGTGGTGAAGAACGGCGCTGGTTCGGCGTTGATGAAAGACCCTGCCAGGCTCGGCAGGATTGTCGAGGCTACGGGCAGGGCATCGCGTGAGGCCCTGGGCGGTGTGCCGGTTACGGTAAAAATGCGTTCGGGCTGGGACTCTGCTTCCATCAACTATGCCGAGTGCGCCCGCATCGCCGTGGAAGCCGGGGCGGCGATGATAAGCCTGCACCCCCGCACGCGGAGCCAGGACTACGGCGGCACGAGCGACTGGTCCTGCATTGCCGACCTTGTTTCAAGGCTGGCGGTGCCGGTTACCGGCTCCGGCGACCTGTACACGCCGGAGGATGCCCGGCGCATGCTGGGGGAAACCGGCTGTGCCGCCGTGATGTTTGCCCGTGGCGCGATGGGCAACCCGTTCATTTTTTCGGCGACCCGATCCCTTCTGGAAACGGGCGCATGGGAACCGGCCCCTTTTTCCGACCGCATGGCCGCCGCCTTCCGCCACCTGGAACTGCTTGCGGCGGACATCGGCGAGCGCACAGCATGCCTGGAGATGCGCAAGCAGTTCTGCGCCTATACCAAGGGGCTTGCCGGCGGCGCGGCGGTGCGGGAACAGGCGGTTCGGGCGCAAAGCATCGAGGATTACCGCAGAATCATCGAAACTTTTGGAATTGCGTATCTTAATGATAACGCGTTATCTTGACGACAACGCACCCAATCCCTATTCTTAAGCATGAGTATAATCAGGCAGCCTTTCCGCTACCAGTACAATAATGTGGTTATCTGGCTTATCGGCATTAACGTTCTTGTTTATGTGGCGATGTATTTCATGGGCTTCAGGCGGCTGGCTGTTTACCTGTCCATGATTCCCGGGCTGGTTATCCAGGGCTGGGTGTGGACCTTCGTCACTTATATGTTTGTCCACGGCGGTTTGAGCCATATCCTGTTCAATATGTTTGCCCTTTTTATTTTTGGAACCAATGTTGAGCGTCGCATGGGCAGCCGTGAATTTCTGCTTTTTTATTTTATAACCGGGGCATTGGCCGGGGTGTTTTCATTTGCGGTGTACTACCTGACCGGCTCATACGGGGTGATACTGATGGGCGCGTCCGGGGCGATCTTTGCCGTAGAGCTTGCCTACGCGGTATTTTTCCCCGATTCGATAATCTACCTGTGGGGAATTCTGCCCCTGCGCGCGCCGGTGATGGTGCTTGGCTTTACCGCCCTGGAACTGGCCTCTTCGATTTTTGGGCTCAACCAGGGCGTGGCGCATCTTACCCACCTGGCCGGTTTCGGCTTTGCCTGGCTGTACTTCCTTATCCGCTTCGGCATAAACCCCTGGCAGAGGCTCAGGCTGCGATGAGCCGGTAACAATGTACGGCACAAATGTGTTTAATAAAGATCATGGCAAACAATAGAATATATATATTGGTTGGATAAATATTCGGAAGACATTTCTGACTCTTGGGTCAGGGCCAGCGGCTGTAACGCTGGCTCCTCGGTAACAGCACATTACATACGATGAGTAACTATCTGCGCCATCAATCGGTGTTTTAGCTTCATGTTACCTCCACAATTTTTTATCACATAACCCTGTACCTCCGAGGCAAGGTAAAACGATCCTGTGCAGAGAACGGGCAGTCTGTTTTCCTGCGCCGTTTCCAGCGTTAAGCGTATTGCCTCGGCAGTATCCTTTGCATACATCGTCTTGTTGTGTTCGCAGCGTCCGGCAAACGCCCGATACGCTTTTTCCGAATCGCTGATTTTGAACGACCCCGGCATGGTAACGATGATTTTTGAAAACCGGGGCAGCAGAATCTGCGCCATTTCGTCGGCGTTCTTGTCGGCGGCACAGCCAAAGAGCAGCAAGCCCCCCTCGCCGTACAGCGAGCAAAAAGTGTCGGCTAACAGCGAAACGCTTTCCGGCGTGTGTGCGCCGTCGATCACCAGCGGGGGAGCGTCGGCGATCACTTCAAAACGGGCGGGAATTTTTACCCGTTGCAGGCCGAGGCGAATGGCCTCATCGCCAATGTTGGGAAAGGCGGTTTTAATCGCCACAACGGCAAGGGCGGCGTTTTCCGCCTGCACCACGCCGGGGATGGGGATGGAAAGATCAAGCGGCGCATAAGCCGATGTCTTGCCCCCATGAAAAACAAGAGAAAAATCCGTGCCGCCGGAGTGTATCCGCACATTCTCAAGACAGGCCATTTCGGGAAAGTACAACAGCGGGCTGTTTTTTTCCGCCGCACGTTTTTTAAAAACATCCAGCGCATCATCTTTTTGGCGTGCCAAAATCAGAGGCTTACCGCTTTTGATGATACCGGCCTTTTCGCCCGCAACCTGGGGGATTGTGTCGCCGAGGAAGGCCGTGTGCTCAAGCTCGATGAGGGTGATGATCGTTGCCACCGGATCGACGATGTTGGTCGAGTCCAGCCGCCCCCCCAGGCCGGTTTCCACGATCATTGCGTCACAGCCGCCGGTACGGGCGCAGAGGAAAAAGTACATCGTTAACAGTTCAAAGAACGTGGGGGCCTCGCCGCCACAGCTTGGGTCAA
>JAISSG010000143.1 GCA_031273185.1 Treponema sp.
CGCGCACCTTTGGCGTGGCGGTCGCGGTAAACGCCGCCGTAATCGGGCGCGGCGTGAAGCCCCTGATAAAGTCGGCTATCGCCAGGTAGCTGGTGCGGAAATCGTGGCCCCACTGGGACACGCAGTGGGCCTCGTCAATCACCACCAGCGGCGGCGCGCCATGCTCGGCAAGCAGGGAAAGGTCCGAGCGTTGCAGGCGTTCCGGCGCGACGTACAGCAGTTTCACGTCGCCACTGCGGATGTCATCGACGGTTTGGTGGTATTCCGCGCCGCTGAGCGAGCTGTTCAGGAACGCCGCCGCGCAGCCGGCCTCGCGCAGTGCGCTTACCTGGTCCTTCATCAGCGAGATCAGCGGGGAGATGACAATGGTCATGCCGTCCATGAGCAGGGCGGGAATCTGGTAGCACAGGGACTTGCCCGCGCCGGTTGGCATCACGGCGAGGGTGTCCCTGCCGGAGAGTATCGCGTCGATGGCGGCTTCCTGCCCTGGCCGGAAACGCTCATAGCCAAACAGGGTTTTCAGCACGTCGAATTTGTCCTGCGGCATTGTCCCTCCTAAGCCGGGGCCGGCGGCAGGGCGTTCAGCGCGTACGCGACGATGTTGTACAGGGCATGGGCGACGGCTATCCCGTGCAGGGAGCGGAAACGGATAAAAATATAAGCAAGCAAGACCCCTGAGAGCGCCGCGTTGAGGAACCCCCAGGGGCCCTCGTAGGCGTGGCAGGTGGAAAACAGCAGTGTGGAAACCAGCACCGCCCGGTGCAGGCCAATCCCCATTTCTTTCCGTTTTGAAATCAGGTACAGCCGGAAATAGCTTTCCTCCAGGTAGGCGGAGACGAGGCAGGAAAAGGAAAGTGCCACCCACGAGACGGCTGTTTTGGGGGGCATGAGCCGGGTATCGGCGGGGATCGCGCTGAAGTAGGGGGAGACCAGTGAGATGGTCAGCCCGATGAGGAGCAGGGCCGGGAACGCCAGCCCGGCGGCAACGGCGTCCCTTTTTCGGGGAAGCTCGATCCCCCATTCCGCGAGGCTCCTTGCCTTGAGCATAAGGTACCACACGAGGATCAGCGAGGGAACGCTGTACAACAGCATCCGGGCAATTTCGGCGCTTGCGGAAAATTCCACGGGCCCGTCAGGCGGGACGGCCCCGGCGGAAACCCGGAGAAAGAGGACCCAGTACAAGATCAGCGGCTCGACGAAAGATTTCATGCAATGCTTTCACAATAGCAATAAATCTATTATAATGTAAATAAGAGGCCGGTCTTGCCAATACTGGTAATTATTATCGCGCTTGGAGTAGGAATTTTCCTGTTCTCCCGGTTCGGGAAGGAAGTGGGAGGGAGCTGGGCCACGTTCTTTGCCAAAGGCAAGGAAGCGGGTTTTTCGTTAAAAGAAATAGAAATGCTCCGCCAGCTCGCCGTCCAGTGCAACCTTGATGACCCTGTCTCTCTCTTTTTGTCGCAGGCCCAGCTTGACACATGTATTCAAACCGTGGTTCGGAGCATGAAAATGTCCGGCGAAAGCGACGACCAGGGAATCCATGATTTTCTGTCGAGGCTGTACGATTACCGGAAAAAAATGGAAATGGACAAGCGCGGCAGCAAGGACGGGCTTTTCAATACCCGCCAGATCAGCGAGGGCCAGGTGCTGAAAATCATGATCCCCGATGCCAAAGACGGTTTCAGCTCGCAGGTAATCAGGAATGTCAGCCAGTACATGACTGTTTCCCGCCCGGTGAACAGCAGGAATTCCACCGCGTCCTCATGGCAAGGATCGAAAATATCCGTTTACTTCTGGAAGGAGGATGACGCGGGTTATGCTTTTGACACCAGGGTGCTGGATCAAATTTATTCAAAAGGAATTTCCTCCCTCAAAATTGCCCACAGCGAATCGCTTTCCCGTGTACAAAAGAGGAACTCGATACGGGTAAAAATGCACGAGGCCGCTTTTCTCTACCTTGCCCACGACGGGGAGCCTCTGCACCGGCTGGAAAACGAGCCGGGGCTGAAGTGCTTCCTTGAGGACCTTTCCGATACCGGCTGCGCGGTGGTAGTCGGCGGCAAGGCGGACGACAAACTGCGGGTAAAAGTGCAGTTTGCCCTGGACAGCGTCCCCGTCTGCATGACCGGCACCGTCCGCTCGACAAGATTCGACGAGGAGACGAACCGCTCGGTACTGCATATAGAGGCGGAGTCCCTGCCCATAGAGATACGGAATCACATACTTGGCGAGGTTTTTGGGAAGGGGGACGACGGCGAGGGGGAAAATTCCCCGCCCCGCCCGCCGGATAACAAGGCGGCAAGCGTCGTCGCGCCGGGCGTTTCTCCGGGTGCCATGCCCGACGGCACCGCAGGCGGCGACAGGCGGGAAGCCGCCGGTATCTAGCACCGTATGTTGGCAAACGTAAAAATCAGCCCTGCTGTCTGCGCGGCCTGCGGCGCGGCCTTTGCCTTTTACTGCCTGTTTCCCATTTACCGCCAGGGTTTTATCGGCATTGATGCCCTGCTCGTGCTGGCCTTTGTCCCCGTGGCGGCGTTGTGCCTGTTCAGGGTGATTGCCTCCTGGCCGCTTGCCGGGGAAGGCCAGCAAACGTTTCGGCTTATCCGCCTGGTTTCGCTGGGAGCAACGGCTTTTGTTGCAGGCCTGGCGCTGGGCATCGGCGCGGGGACGAGGGTCCAGCCTGCGATCAGTTTTGGCATTCCCGAGGATACCGTTGCCGGGGTCACTGGCATCCTGCTCGATGACCCGCGGATCGTTTCCGGCGGCAGGGCGATGTCAACGCTCTCGCTGAAAATGGCAATGGGCGAGCGGGGGGTGCGGACTTCGGCGCGTGGCGAGATAACGGTTTTTTTCATGGAGGAAAGCGCCGAACGCTTAAAGGAATTTGGCAGAGGCGCCGAGGTTTTAGCCGAGGGGAACCTGCGCGCCGGGAAGGGGGGCTTTGAGGGCAGTTATGTTCTGGCCGCGGAAACCCTGCACGTTACCAGGCCCGCGCCGCCGCTGGAGCGTTTCCGCACCGGGCTGAGGCTGTCCCTCACGCGGCGTTTTGCCGCTTCTTCCGAGGACGGCGCGTGGGGCGGCATGGCCCTTGCCCTGCTGTTGGGCATACGCGACAACCTCGACACGGGCATCGCCTCGCTGTACCGCAATGCGGGCTGCTCGCACATACTTGCCCTTTCCGGCATGCACCTTGCCGGGCTGGTTGCCGTCATTTCCTTTCTGCTGAAAAAACCTTTGGGCCTGCGGCCTGCGGCGCTTGTCGGCGCCGCAATCATCGTCGCGTACTGTTTTGTTGTCGGCCCCCTTCCCAGCCTGAACCGGGCGGCGCTGATGTACCTCCTCGGCGTTTTGGCGGTGATCGGTATGCTCAAACGGGATGCGCTTTCCATTTTGTGCATCGCCTTTGTCATCCAGTTGGTGATCACGCCCCAGGCGGGCCTGTCCCTGTCGTTCATCCTTTCGTACCTTGCCCTTGCGGGAATTCTCACCGTCGGCGAATTGATCAACAGTTTTTTCAAGGGCCAGCTTCCGGCGTTTGTCCTGCAGCCCGTTGCCGCCTCGGTGGGTGCCTTTATCGCCACGGCGGGCGTGTCGGCGTGGTTTTTCAACGACCTGCGCCCCGTCGGAATTATCGCAAGCCTGGTGCTGACCCCGCTGACCACGCTGTTCATGGTTGGCTCGATGGCATGGCTCGGCCTGGACTTGGCGCTGCCATCGCTGTCGTTCCTGCTGGGGAAGCCCCTTTCCCTGCTGTACTGGCTGATGGAAAAAGCGGCGCTGGCAGCCTCGTACCTGCCGGGCATAAGGGCAAACCAATATTTGATAATATCATTGTCACTGTTCAGCATTGCTGTGCTGGCATGGCTTGAACACCGCCGCAGCAGGATCGCAGGCCGCCTCGATCCCTTCCCCGTCTGATGAATTACAATTCCGCCGCAGAACTGCGGGCCTTTCTTGAGAAGAACGGCCTTGGCATGAGAAAAAAATACGGGCAGAACTTTTTGATAAACCCCGGTGCCCGCCAGACATTGGCCAATGCCCTCGATGCCGGGGCGGGGGAGGCCGTTTGGGAAATCGGCCCCGGCCTTGGGGCGATGACATCGCTGTTACTGGAACGGGGGCTTCCCGTCCGTGCCTTTGAGATAGACTCAGGCTTTGCGCGGGCGCTCAGGGAACTTTTTGCCGGCAATGCGAACTTTACCCTGATCGAGGGCGACGTGCTGAAAACATGGCATGACCACCCCCCCGCGCCCTACCTCTTGGGCAACCTGCCGTATAACATCGCCGCGACGCTGTTGGCTGGCCTTATCGAGCAGGGACGCTTGTTCAGGCGCATGGTCGTAACCGTGCAGAGAGAAGTTGCCCAGCGCATGGCCGCCGCCCCCGGTTCTGCGGATTATTCGTCATTCTCGGTGCTCTGCGCGTCGGCGTACCGGGTAAAACCGCTGATGGTTATCAAGAGCGCTTCATTTTATCCACGGCCAAATGTTGACTCGCAGGGTGTACTGCTGGAGCTTCGGGATGATGCCGCCCCTGCCTTGCCGTCGGTTTTCTACCCGCTCGTAAGGCAGCTTTTTTCGTCGCGGCGGAAGACGGTAAAAAACAACCTCGCGGGCTTTATCGGAACACGGCAGGGGCTTGGGCAAAAGCCGCCCGTGGCATTGGCCGGGGAAGCGCTGGAACGGTGCGCCATCAGCGGCGGGCGGAGGGCGGAGGAATGCGCCCTTGAGGATTTTATATCCCTTGCAAAAGTAATAGAAGATATGGGAATATCGTAGTGTATGTCAATCGCCGCCAACATCGAGAAAGTGGAGGAGCGCATACTGAGTGCCTGCCTGCGTTCCGGCAGGAAGCGCGAGGACATAACCCTTATGGGCGTGACCAAGTTTCAGCCCATCGAGGCGATTGACGAGGCATGGAACGGGGGGCTTCGCTGTTTTGGCGAAAGCAGGGTGCAGGAGGCAGACGGAAAGTTTGCCGGGTTCAGGGAACGGCATCCCGGCGCACAACTGCACCTGATTGGCAGCCTGCAACGGAACAAGGCGAAACTTGCCGCCTCGCTGTTTGACTGCGTCCAGTCGCTGGACAGGGATGCCCTTGCCGACGAACTGGCAAAGCACGCCGCAGGCCGGGATCGCCCCCTGCCCGTGCTGATGGAACTCCGCACCGGCGAGGAATCGAAAAGCGGCTTTGCCGGCCTGGACTCGCTGTTCCGCGCCGCCGAACAGGTACTGCGCTGCCCCTCGCTCAGCGTCCGGGGCCTGATGACGATAGCGCCTAACACCAGCGAGGAAGGGCCCCTGCGCGCGGCATTCAGGTTTTTGGCAAAGGCGCGGCAGGAACTGGAGCGGAGGTTCCCCGGCTTTTGGTCTTGCCTTTCGATGGGGATGTCGTCAGATTACGAGATAGCCATCGAGGAGGGTTCGACGATGCTCCGTATCGGCAGCGTCATTTTTGGAGAGCGGATTTGACTGGAAGGAAAAGGACAGCGCTATTCTTCCTCCTGCTTGCCCTGCCGGTTTTCCTTGCCCCGGCGCAGACAAGCTCCACCACAAGCTCCGAAACCTTTGTCCCTGAAACCGCCCCCCAATGGGTAAAAGACCTGCGCCGCTGGGAGATCGTCACCTTTGGCTCCTTTCCCTTTACCATGTTTATGGCGACTTTTGCGATGGACATGTACCGCTGGTCACAGGCCAACGGCATGGACTTTAGCGACGAGGGGCGGCGTTACGCCCCCTGGCCCCTGAAATCCGCCGGGGCCATCGCGATGGAAAGCAAAGAGCAGGAGCTGACGATAATGATGGCCGCCGGGCTTTCAGTGGTCGTTGCGCTTGCTGATCTTATAATCGTCCAGATCAAGCGAAGCAAGGCGCGAAAAAGGGCAGAGGCCCTGCCCAGCGGCACCACCATCATCACCCGGACACCCTTGCTCGATGATTCCCCCGAGGCGCAGGACGACGCAGTGCAGGGTACACTGCAAGGTGCAGGGCAGGGCGTGATGCAGGGTGCGGCGCTGGGTGCGATTGGCAAAGAAACCATCGTCCCCGACCAAGCGCCAGAAATGCCCTGATGCCCTCGTTCAGCCAAACCGCGACAGTGCCCGCCGGTATGCGCCTGGATCGTTACGTGGCGGAAAGCCTGGGCCTGTTGTCCCGTTCGCAGATCAAGGCCCGCAATCTCAAGGCAAAAATCAACGGAAAGGACGTAAAGGTCTCCCGCATTATAAAAAATGGCGATTTCATCGAACTTTGCTGGGAAGAAGCAGAACCCGTCAATATCATTCCCGAAAACATCCCGCTGGACATCATATACGAGGACGAGCGGGCGGTGGTGATAGACAAGCCGCAAGGAATGGTGGTGCATCCCGGCGCGGGCAACTGGCGGGGGACGCTTGCCAACGCGCTGTACTACCGCAGGCTGGAACGGGGCATTGGCGGCGAGGGGCTGCGGCCCGGCATAGTGCACCGCCTTGACAAGGAAACGTCCGGGGTGATCATTGCCGCCTACGACGACGAGGCTCTGGCGTTTCTTGCCGGGCAGTTCAAGTCCAGAAAGGCAAAAAAAAACTATGCCGCCATTATCAGCGGAGTCCCCCGGGAAAAAAAGGGGCGCATAGAGACATTCATCGCCCGCGACCCCAAAGACCGCAAGCGTTTTGCCGTCGCCGCCCAGGGGAGGCTTGCCCTTACCCTTTACTCGGTGATAAAAACCTGGCGGGGGCATTCGCTGATCCTACTGCGGCCAAAAACCGGGCGGACGCATCAGCTCAGGGTACACATGCGCTATTTGGGGCATCCCGTCGTCGGCGATCCACTGTACGGCTTCGCCGACCCCGTGTTTCCCAGGGCAAGCCTCATGCTTCACGCCAGGCGGCTTGCAATCACCCTGCCCGGCGAGACGGGGGAGCGTGTTTTCAAATCGCCCCTGCCCCAGCGGTTTGGCGAGATGATTCGGCGGCTGGACATAGGGGAATGAGAAAAGAGAAAAGCCACCGCGCAGCGATCGCTACGAACCATCCTGGAGGTAACTTGTGCATACGCATTATTGTAAAATGAGAGTTCCGTACAACAGTTATAGCCCGCTACTCACTGGAGCG
>JAISSG010000149.1 GCA_031273185.1 Treponema sp.
GGCGCACCCCTGACTCAGACCTTCTACGGTTTTATTCTGGGCCTGCTGTTTATGAAGCCGGCGGCTGTGGCAAACCCCGAAATGGGTTCGCTGTATTTGGGCATGGGCCTTGCTTCCGGCCTGGCCATCGCGTTTTCCGCCATTGCCCAGGGCAAGGCGGGCGCTTCCGGCGCGGATGCTACGGGAGAAACCGGCAAAGGCTTCGTCAACTACATGATGATTGTAGGTGTCTGCGAGACGATAGCTATTTTTGCGATGGTTCTCTCGATGATCAGCCTTAATTAGGGAGTAGGGAGTAGGGACTAGGGAATGGGGTTGAGGTCAGGTAGCGGGGCGACTTGCTCGCACACGCTTGGCTTGCGAACAACAACCCCCGATCCCCAATCCCCGATCCCCAGTCCCTAAAAAAGTGTCTCGCACGTCAAAAACTCTAAACATTGGCGGTTTTGATCATGTCAAAGCCGTTACGCTTGGAGGCGATTCTTCGGTGGTCATCCAGACCATGTGGAAGGATCGCCTTGCCATTTCCGATTTGCAAGGGGAGGCCGGTGCGGCCCTTGTCGGGCGCATCGACGGGCTGTCCCGCATGGGCTGCGGCCTGTTGCGCTTTGCCGTCCCCGACCTTGCCGCCGCCGAAACCCTTGGCCGTCTCTCGCAGATGGTCGCCATGCCCTTGGTGGCGGACGTTCACTTTGACTACCGAATTGCCCTGCGCTGCATGGATTTCCCCATAGCCAAAATTCGCATCAACCCCGGCAACATCGGCGGCAGGGAAAAAGTCCGCCTGGTGCTGGAAAAAGCCGCCGCAAAGGGCGTACCCATCCGCGTCGGGGTAAATGCCGGGAGCCTGCCCCAGGACCTTCGCCAGCGGGCAGGGCAGGGCGGGGACTGCGCCGTGGCGAACGCTCTGGCCGAGGCCGCCCTGCGGGAACTGGCCATTTTCGGCGAATTTGGCTTTGAAAACGTTTTAGTGTCGATGAAAGCCTCGGGAATTGCCGATACTATAAGAGCGAATAGGATCATCGCGGGGCAAACCGATGTGCCCCTGCACGTTGGAGTTACCGAGGCGGGGCCGCTGGTGGCTGGCGTGGCGAGAAGCAGCGCAGCTCTGTGCCTGTTGCTTGCCGAGGGCATTGGTGACACCGTGCGGGTGTCCCTCAGCGACAGCATGGAGAACGAGGTAATAGCGGCCAGGGAAATCTGCGGAGCGGCTGTGGAACTTGCCCATTTACGTGGTAATGCCGTGGCGGCAGAGAGGCTGCGGCAGGGCGGGGTGACGGTGATTTCCTGCCCCCGTTGCGGCAGGCATGCCTTTGACACCCACGGTTTTTGCGAACGGTGGCTGCCACGGCTGTACGCCCTGGACAAGACGTTAACCGTTGCTGTCATGGGCTGCGAGGTGAACGGGCCGCAGGAGGCCCGCCATGCCGACCTGGGCATTACCGGCGCGGGGAACAAGGCGCTGATCTTCCGGCACGGCGCGGTGGTCAGAACCGTTTCCGCAGATGAGGCCGACGATGCCTTTGCCGGGGAGCTCAGCCTGATGTAGCGGGCTGTCTCGCCCGGTTAGCGCTTTTTGAATGTTTTGATAAATATTGTACAGTTATTCACGGAGGGAGAGGTAAATGAAAAAATCGGTATTGGCACTGCTCGTTGGGCTGCTGGTCAGCGCGGCGGCGTTCGCCGATCATCCTGATGACAGTTGGGGCATCGGAGTTGTTGGCTCCGGCAATATTAGTTATTATTTTTACGGTAATCTTGGATTAAGCCTCAAGGCGCCTGTAGTCCCCATTTTTTGGGGGGTGTATTCCAATATAGGATATAGAAAGCTTGGCTTTACTGTTACTGGCGATTATTACTTTTTTGACAACACCATGGTAGATACGCAAGCGACCAACGAGGACGGCACCTATCATTTAAAGCTGGACTGGTACCTTGGCATAGGCGGATTTTTTGATCTTTTTATGTGGGATAAAGTTTTTCTTAATGCCGGTGTCCGCATTCCTACAGGGGTGTCCTGGCATATTATCAAGGAGCTGGAATTGTGCCTGGGTATTGCCCCGGGTTTTGGAGTCACCAATTTGGAAGGATGGCGTTTCCACTTTGTAATACCGTTTGAAGTCTCTTTCCGATACTGGTTCTTAAAATAACGCAGCGGGGATTGGGGAACTGATGTGAAGAAAATTAAGGTTCTGTATTTTCTTGTTCTGTTATTTTTGTTTCATGCCGCCTCTGTCGCCGCCCAAACCCAGCGGGACTGGTGGTATACCCTTGAGCGGGGCAAGCTAATGTTCCGGCAGGGCGACTACGGAAACGCCCTGCTTGCCTTTGAGGATGCCCGGCGGCAGCGGCGGGCCATGTACGAGCGGATGGAGCGGGATTTTGTCGAACTGCTGTCCGTTACCGAGGTCCGCCGCATGGGCGATTCCCTTGACTGGGTAGAGCGGTTTATCGAGGAGCGGCACTATGCAGCGGCGGAGGAGGCGCTTCGTGAGCTGTACTACCGTGTCCCCAGGGAAACGCTTAACAATTCCGCCACCGCCGCGCTTAACACCCTTGGCTCCCTCGTTGATTACCCGGAAGCCGAGCATTGGATCGGCGAAACCTATCTGGCAGAAGGCGAGCTGGGCCTGGCGTTAAGCCAGTTTCAGAAAGCCCTCGTTATGCGAAACCTTTTCGAAAACCCCGGCTATGCCACCGAGTTGTTATATAAAATTGCCGGAATCCTCAGGGTTCGCCAGGAATACACCGAGATGGAGAGGGTGCTTCTTTCTATTCTCGGCACCGACAGCCTTTGGTCCAGCGAAAGATCGGGCAACGCGAATCAGACTGGAAATTCAGAGTCCTTTGCAAAGCAGGCAATGACCCGCACCCTGGAAAACAACGGCATTGATCGCTTTATAACCCTGTACCGCTACAGCAACAACGAAAGCGCTTTGGCCCACCGGCTTCTTGGCTTTTTCTATTATGATACCGGCAGGCACTCAAGGGCGCAGGAACACCTCATGTTTGCATTCCTTGTACAGAACACCGTCATCATTGACGAAATAATACGGCGCAGATTCGATTTTGCGTTTTCGACCCTTGAAGCCCTTGCGGTTGAAATAAGCAGAAATCACCTGCTTTCAGAATATGTTGAAAAAAACGAGTACTATAAAACCGCCTACTACCTTGGGAACAGCCTGTACGGCAACGGCAAAACCGCCGCCGCAAGAAGCGTCTGGAATTTCCTCGCGACTCAAAACCGCGCCGGGGAGTGGCAGACAAGAGCCCGGGCGCAGTTAAGATCCCCCTATGTAGAGCGAGCCGTAGAAACACCCTGATACAGAACAGAATCTGAATATCTCTCGCAGAGACGCAAAGGTAGGGACTAGGAATGGGATAAATGTGACTCTTCCCCCCGTGCCTGGCACTCGGCGTTACCACTTTCATTGCGTTTGTTCTTTGCGTTTTTCTTTTTTTTCCCGGTACACTGCCACTTTGCATTAGACAAAACCAAAACAAAGAGCAGTGAGCAGGGAGCAAAGAGCAGAGAGAAAAGCCACCGCGCAGCGATCGCTACGAACCATCCTGGAGGTAACTTGTGCAATGCATTATTGTAAAATGAGAGTTCCGTACAACAGTTATAGCCCGCTACTCACTGGAGCGTTA
>JAISSG010000050.1 GCA_031273185.1 Treponema sp.
ATATAGGCGAAGATAAAATCTTAGAAATGAAATTTGGTAATAAATTCGGATTTAAACGTAGCTATACTTCTTTTTGGGATAAAAAAAGTATAAATTTAGTGGCTATTGATTTCAGAAATATTTTATCGGAAAACTGTGAATGGTACTATATTGTACTTGATTTTTTTAAATATATATTTATTGAGATAAATAAAAATGATCTAATCCTTTTTATAAAAAAATATAAACCAAAAAAATCACGTACGGAATTTTATATTGTAGATAAAAACTTTACCAAAATATTCATAAGGAAATACACAGAGGAAGATGTTTATTATACTATAGTAAAAAAGTCATAAAAAATAATAAAACATGGGGTACGGCACATAACAAACGGTATACGCTCCGCCGCCATTCGGCGGCTCCGGGGTTCCGGTCGGCTAGGTCATTCCGCTGCGCTCCATTCCCACGCCTCCCTACACCCACATTTTGCCAGCCCTGGTCTTGCTTCGCAAGCCCTTATCCGGGCTGGCAAAACGTCGTATACCTAGAACGATAAATGGACAAACTGTCTGTCTAAAAATACTGTGCGCCCGTTATAGCAAATTGTCAAGAATTTTCTGACAATTTTAACATTTTTTATATTTTTGTCAGAATACAAAACAGGTAACTGGCCTGGGCCGCAACCTTTTCCGGCACGGCAGGCTCTAAACAGTCGATGATACAACTCGCTGAAAAAACATTGGCAGAACTGTGCCTTGCGGCCTCGGCACGCTACGGCAACCGCACCGCTTTTTCGCTGTTTGCGGGAGGCAAGGTTTGCCGCCGTGTCACCTATCGCATGATGGGGCTTCGCGCCCGCCAGATCGGCATGCTGCTGGGGCGGCTTGGCGTTGCGCCGGGGAACCGGGTGCTGCTGCTTTCGGAAAACCGCCCCGAGTGGCCGATGGCCTACTTTGGCATCGCCCTGGCGGGGGCCGTCTCGGTTCCCCTGCTTACCGGCTTCTCGCCCGATCAGGCGCGGCGCATTGCTGGCCATGCGGAGGTTTCCGCGATAATCCTCAGCCGCGAAACGGCGGCAAAAATCGGCCCGCCGGCCTCTTCCTCATCGATGCCGCTGATCTTCATCGACAGCATCACCGAAGAAGGCGAAATCGCTGTTGCACGGAACGGACTCGAGCAGCGGATGCCCCTGCCCGCCTCCGGCGAGGATTTTGGGAAGCTCCCCCGGCAGAAACCGGGCGATCTGGCCTCGATCATCTACACCAGCGGAACGTTGGGAAACAGCAAGGGGGTGATGCTCTCTAGCGCAAACCTGATTTCCTGCGCCCTCTCGTCCCTGTCGCTGGTGAAAATTTTCCCCCGCGACCGGCTGCTCTCGGTGCTGCCTTTGGCCCACGCCTACGAGTGCAGCCTGGGGCTGCTTGCCCCGCTGTTAAGCGGAGCGAGCGTCAGCTACCTTGACCGTCCCCCCTCGCCGTCGGCACTGCTTCCGGCGGCACAGGCGCTGCGCCCCACGGCGATGGTAGCGGTTCCTGTCTTTATCGAGAAGATGTACCACAGCGCCGTCGCACCCAAACTCCGGGCAAGCGGCCTGTACCGCTGCCGCCTTACCCGTCCGCTGGCGATACGGCTGGCCGGGCGAAAGCTCAACAAGGCGCTGGGCGGCAGGATACGTTTCTTTGGCATCGGCGGCGCGCCGCTTGCCCCTGAGGTGGAAGACTTCCTCCGCCGCGCGAACTTTCCCTTTGCGCCGGGCTACGGCCTTACCGAGGCCGCGCCCCTGGCCGCCGGAACCGCGCCCCGCCGTTTCCCCCGCCGCTCGTCGGGAGCCGCGCCGGACGGCGTGGAACTGCGGATCGCCGCCGGGGGCGAAATCCAGGTGCGGGGCTCCAACGTGATGATGGGCTACTACCGCGACGAGGCGCAGACCCGCGAGGCGTTCAGCGGCGACGGCTGGCTGCGCACCGGCGACCTTGGCCGCATCGACGGCAGCGGCAAGCTTTACGTCAGGGGAAGGATCAAGGCGCTGATACTCGGCCCCTGCGGGGAGAACATCTACCCCGAGGAAATCGAAAGCCTGTTAAGCACCTCCCAGCTTGTCGAGGAGGCGCTGGTGTACTCGGGCGAAAAGGGCGAGCTGGTGGCGCTGGTCAGGCTCAACGACGCGGCAAAAGCGGCTGCAAGCGCGATAGAGCGTGCGCTGGAGGAGCTTCGCGCCTGGGCGAACAAAAAGCTGGCGAATTTTTCGCGCCTCTCGCGGATCGAGGTAAAATACGAGCCATTCGAGAAAACGCCCACCATGAAGATCAAGCGCTACCTGTACGCTTAGCGCACCGTTTGCCGGTGGATCTCCCGGTTCATCATCGAAAGGACGAGGACGCTGCCCCTGGGAAGCCGGTACGGGACGGTAAAATTGCCGCCGGGGTAATCCAGGCCAATCAGCCTGGTCCGTGTCCCCGAGGGAAGGAGGGCCTCAAGCAGTACCGGGAGGGGGTAGGGGTTTCTCGGCATCGCATGGGAGAAAAGGCCGAACACTTCGCCCTCGCCAAGTTCCGCCGGGGTATTCGCCACAAGGTTCACCAGAGTGTTGGAGGCAACGCTGGTCCCAACCGAGGGATTTTGGTAGACCACCATGCCCCCCGTTTCGCCCTCGCGGATGTTCCGCAGGGTAAATTCAAACACTATCCCCGTCCTGCCTATCAGCTCCAGCGCCGCCGGAATCGCCAGCCCGACAAGCTGCGGCACCGTGACCAGGGTGTTTTCCAGGCCCCGGCTGACCACGAATTCCAGGCGCATCGGGCCGGAGATGTCCGTTCCCGGCTCCGGCTTCTGGTGGAGGATAGTCCCCGGGGATGCGGGGGAAAATTCGTACATCAGCGGCTCGCGTAGCGACAACAGGGGGCTGCCCGACGTGGCGACAAAGGTCTGGAGGTCCATCCGCACCTCGTCGATGTTCCTGCCGATGTAATTCTCGACGCGGTTGATCATCACCCCCTGGCTTACCACCAGCCGGATCCGCCGCCCCGCCTTCGTGATAGTCCCGGGCGCGGGGTCCTGCTCAAGTATCATGCCCCTGTCCCGCGAGGACTGCGAATAGCGAAGCTGGATACGGGGGTAGAGTTCCTTCACCTGCAACTCCAGAAGGGCCTCGGCAAGCTCCTTGCCCCGCAGTTCGGGAACCATGGTCTGCTCCTCCCCCCGCAGCGCGGCAAAGAAAACCACGACGGCGACGATCCCCACAAAGACCAGCGCCACTACCGCCGTGGAAAAAAAGAATTTCAGACCGCCTTTGCTGTTTTCCCGTGGATGATCAAAATTGAATTTGCCCAAACTCATGGTGACCCTAACCTAGCCTTGTGCCAATAAAATCGCGGGTTCCGTTCAAAAACGCCTTCCAGCCAAGGGCTTTCCTTGCCCGGTACTGAAGCTCGCTTGCCGCCAGTATACCATCCCCTGTTTGTATCAGTATACCCTTATTGCGGTCTTTGCCCAAGACCTGGCCAGGGGGGAGACCGGCGTCGCCTGGATCTCCAAGCGCTTCGGCTTTAAGCACAAAAAGCTCCGTTTCCCCGTGCATAGTCCAGGACAGCGGCCAGGGGGTAAAGGCCCGAATCCGCGTCTCGATTTCCGCCGCGCTGCGGTTCCACGCGATAACGCCGTCTTCCTTCGCTATGAGGGAGCAATAGGTCGCCGCGCTGTGATCCTGCGGCCTGGGTTCGATGGTTCCGGCGGCAATGCCCGCAAGCACGGCGGGCAGCAGTTCAGCCGCCTTACGAGCCATCGTATCGCCGAGGCTTGCCGTGGTTTCCCTCCCGTCCAGCGGCACTGCCTCCTGCGACAAAATGTCCCCGCTGTCCATTTCAAGGGCCAGCTTTTGAATCGTAATGCCCGTCTCCCTTTCCCGATTGATGATTGCCGCGGGGATTGGCGTCGGCCCCCGGTATTTGGGGAGCAGGCTTGGGTGGACGTTGATCCCCCCCAGCGGAAACAGGGCGAGGAATTTGGGGCCGAAGATTTTGCCGTAGGCGAACGAGATCAGCAGGTCGGGGCTGAGGGCCGCCACCTCGCCGCGGGCGGCGGCATCGAGCTTTTCGGGGGCAAGCACCGGGGTGGAGGCAGACAAACGCCGGAGGGCTGCGGCGCACTCGGTCGGTTCAGGCCTGGCGCTGCGCCCCCTGGGGCTATCCGGGTTGGTGAGCAGCCCCGCAAGATCAAAGCCCTCCGTCCCGCCAAGAGCGGCCACCGCCTCCAGCGACGGAACCGCGATGCCGGGGCTTCCCGCGAACAGTACCCGCATTACGCCGGCCCTTCATCCCCGCTTGCCTGCCGCTCGGCCTTTTTGCCGCCGGCAGCCTTCTTTGCGATTTTGTCCAGGATTTTCGCGCGCTTTTCCTCGGGAAGGCGGTTGATGAACAAAACGCCCTCCAGGTGATCGTACTCGTGCAGAATGACCCGTGCGAGAATCCCCCCGGCCTCAAGGGTAAAGGCCCGGCCCTTTTCGTTCCACGCCTGCACCTTCACCGTTTTCGGGCGTATCACGTCAACCCAAACGCCGGGCACCGAGAGGCAGCCCTCCTCGAACTTGCAGGTCTCCTGCGACGTTTCTATGATGGACGGGTTGATAAAAACGCGGGGAACGTCCCCTTCGATGTTCGTCACGAATATCCGCCGCATAAGGCCGATCTGCGGCCCGGCAAGCCCTATGCCTTTCCCTTTTTTCATCATGTCGATCATCTGCTGGGCAGTCTCGCCCCATTGCTGCGCCTTGTCCTTCAAATCTTTTACCGGCGCGGCCTTCTGTAAAAGCAGATCGTTGCCAAGGGTAAGAATATCCATAGAAGGCATGATACAAAAAAAAACAAATCATCGCCAGATGATAATCATCGCCAGATGATAGTTATCGCCAGATAACAGTTATCGCAAGCCAGCCAGGTTCCAGGGTGCTTTTGCGCCCAAGCGTACGCAAACTTACCAGGCAACGTACCCTGTTTTCGCTTTCCAATTGTGATCAAACCATTGCCTTTGGGTCAACCAATAATCTGCGGCCTCCATCGCATGCTCCTTAAAATTATTCATTTCTATATCCGTCGAATATATTCTGTCATTATTATATTGTTTGGAAAAAACATACATGCCATGCCAGCCATTTTGCCTAAATTCTGATGAACCCCCGTTTACCATGCTAATAAACTTGTCATTCTTTAGAAAATCGCCATCCAAAACTATTATGCTGCTCCAAAAAAATGCCTTCATGGCATTAATTGACGGTTCCCTGTCTCTGGTAACCCTGTCCCTGATACTGGTTTTGCTTTGGATGCAGCCAAAACAATAATTTTTATCATCCTTTTCTACCAGGGCATATAAATCAAATCATTAGTGTCCAAAATAAATAGTTGAAAAACCCCAACTCCTCAAGTAGAATGAAAAAGGTACGAAGCTAAATCATTACTACAAAAGGAGTTAGGATATGAACAAGTATAACACAA
>JAISSG010000016.1 GCA_031273185.1 Treponema sp.
ATACGGGTGCGAAAGGTATAGAATAATGTTTGAATATTAACAGTACAACGCAATTTAACAAAAATAATAAAGATACAAGATAAATTTGTTTTTTTTGGTAATTTTTAGAGGTTCCCTTAAATCATTTATAATCGTATCAGAATTCTTTATTTTTTTTCTGATTTCTTTTAATTTTTCTTTAGTATGGTTTTTTTCTTTAAAATTGAAAAAACCTATCGCTTTAATTTCTTTCAATAAACCTTCTTGCTCTTTTTGAAATTTGTCCAAAGCTGAATTTTCTACAGATAAGTTTTTATTAACCTCATCTTGTTCTTTAGATAAACTAGATAATTGTTTCTCAAGTGATCGAATTTCTGACGCATATTCTGCTACTGTTTTCTGTCCCATTTCTTTCTCTCCTTCCTTAGCGTAAAGTATCCGCCGATAATTTATTAGGAAACAATTTCCTGTTGTTTCCGTACTAAATCCTGCATAATTCATATCTTCTGACATATTTTTAATCTAAACTCAACGCCACACTTACGATTAAAAGTCACAATTTTTAGGTATATTTTAGTTACCGTTCGACTCGTTTTTCCATTCACCAGCCTGTGGATTGCTTTAGGTCGTAAGTAGCCGCATTTTTGCAGCCCGCAATAAATATTGCTTTTTCGGAAATTAAATAATCCATGCTATAAATCACCTCTTTCCAAATAAATTCATTAAGACTATATCATCTATCTTCAGCGAGCATATATCTGCTAAAAGAACTATGTATTCCAGGGGTGGCTTTACCTTTCCTGTTTCCCAAAGCCTTAGCATGTCTGTTGTTATTATTTCATTTTTGTCGTACCAGGTATTCAACCTGTTGTATGTCGTTAGGGCTTTTGCTAATGCATTTATTGAAACATACCCGTTAAATTTATCGCAATCACAATTATTACAATTTTTTCCATCGCACCATTTTTCACTATACTCATCTTTGGTTGGTGACAGATATTTACAGGCAAATTTTGCAATGGCCTTATTATGTTTTACAAGAATCTCCATAGAACGCAATGCTGATATGTTTGCGCTGATATTTTGCCATGTTATACTATTGCGCCTTTTTGCCATTTTGACACCATTGTCCAGTGAATTTAAATGCTTAATACGTCAAAGGCTTGTCCCTAAATAGGGAACTCCTGTCATCAGCTTTATTTACTGTATTCCAGATATCCAAAATCTTCTCGGAGATTTCCTGCAATTTCATCTTCCCGGTCTCGTCCATCTCTTCGTAATTTTTGCAAAGGGCATCAATTCCAGCAGCAGAAGCTGGCTTCCTGTTCCCCGTATTGTCCTCCATGTCTGTTGTCCTATTAATATACATATATTGTATTATTAAAAGACTGTCAAGTGTTTTTTTGGATTATTTCCGAAATAACGAAAAATGCGATGTGCTGTCTGCTTTTTCATACACTGTATTCCTTGAGAATGCCCCTGTTATCGTGTATTATTTATGAAAGTGAGCGATGTCCATTCCCGGCTGAAAGAAATCAGGAAACACCTGAAACTGTCTATTCGGGAGTTTTCCAGGGAAATCTATGTCAGCCACAGTTTGTACGGCCAGGTTGAATTCGGGAATCGGGAACCCACCGAGCGGCTTATCCAGCTTATATCGTCAAGGTTTAACGTAAGCAAGAAATGGATATCAAGGGGCGAGGGGGAGATGTTTTCTCCTTCCCCGCCGGACATCAGGCTTGAGAAAATACTTGAGATTTACAATACGATTGACGGAATGTTAAAAGACTGCCTTCTTGAACAATCAAAAATCCTGCTCAAGATATACCGAGAAAAGAAAGACGAAGAGGCAAAATAATGGGCATCGGGTGCCGCCTTTAATACTTGAATTCGCTGTCCCCGATAAACTCCCGCAGGATGCTGGTGCCAGGCACGTACTGGGGCGGTATCGGGGCGAAATTTTCCAGGAACGAGAGCAGGCGCGACGCCTCGGCGTGTTCCGCCTGGGCGGGTTTTACCGCCCGCAGGATGGGATCGGCGTAGTACTTCAGCACGGAAAGCTCGTAGTCCAGCGAGGAGTTCAACACCGCGTCCGCCGTGTTCTGGAACGGGAAAATGTGCTTTCGCTCCCCTGCCTGCACGCTGGACCACATTTTGATGGTGCGGGCGGCGTCTTTGGCGCGGAACTGGTAGTCGCGCACCAGGCGCCGCAGTATTCGGTTGTCGCTGGTGGGGACGCGGTTGTGGTCGTCCAGGTTAAGCTGGGTCAGGGCGGAAACGTACATCTTGAATTTTGTGTCGCGGGCTATGCCGGGCGTAAGCGCGTCGTTGAGGGCGTGGATACCTTCGACAATAAGCACCATGCGGCGGTCCAGGCGGATCTTTTTGCCGCCGACGTTGCTGCGGCTGCCGGTCTTGAAATCGTACACCGGCAGGCTTATCTCTTCGCCGCGGTACAGGGCCTGTAGCTGCTCGTTCAAAAAGGCGATGTCCAGAGCTTCCAGGCATTCGTAATCGGGTTGGCCGTTTTCATCCCTGGGTGTCTGCTCCGTGCCAACAAAGTAGCTGTCAAGGCTGATGTTGACGGGCCTAATTCCCATCACCATAAGCTCAAGGGAAAGCCGTTTCGCGCAGGTGGTCTTGCCGGAGCTGGACGGGCCGGCGATCAGGATCAGTTTTACCCCGTCCCGCTGATCGTGAATTTGCTCCGCTATTTCGGCTATTTTCCGCTCCTGGTGGATTTCGGCAATCCTGATGTGATCGCGGATCGTCCTGTTCGCCACCATCGAGTTGAGGTCGGCTACGACCCGCACGCCTACGATGCGTCCCCATTTTTTGTACTCGCGGTAGATACCGAACAGTTGCGGCTGGTCATTAAATGGCTCGATGACGGTACTGCCGACAGCCGGAAAGCGCAGGAGCAGGCCCTCCTGGTAGGGCATAAGCTGGAACAGGGACAGCATGCCGGTGCGCGGCACCAGCGGCTCGACGTACATGTCAAGGCAGCCGCCGCACTCGTTGACCTTGATCCGCGAGCCGCCGCGCTGCTCCAGAAGCTGCACGGTGTCGGTCTGCAGGTTTTCGGAAAACAGCCTGATGGCCTGTTCGTAGCCCAGGTACTTGAACGTGATGGGGATGTCCTGCCGGACAAGGGCTTCCATCTCCCCCTGCAAGGCGCTTATCGCCTGCCCGTCCGGGGGGGCGCCCCTGTCGAAAGTGTAGTAGTAGCTGTTGCCCAGCGAATGGCCCACGTAGAGCCGCTGGCCGGGGAAGAGCTTTCGCGCCGCCATCGCAAGCAGGAAGGCAAGCGAGCGGCGGTAGATCATCGCGCCTTCCGGGGAGCCTGCCAGCACCGGCTCCAGCGTGGAGCTTGCCGCCAGCAGGGTGTTGAGCGGGCAGATTTCGTTGTCCACCCGCAGCGCGACGAGCGCGTCCTCCGCGATGCCCAAACGGGAAAGCACCGTTTGGGCATCGGTGCCGTAGGGGCAGGAAATAGTTTCGTTCGCGTAGCGTACCTGTATGTCGATCATGTTGTCCTTCCTATTGAATTACCTTGTCAATGATGATGTTCACTTCTTCAATCAGTATCCCCGTGTACCGCTCGATATTGTCGATGACGTACTGCTGCAGATCGTGTATGTTCCCCCCCAGTTGTATGCCGTATGGCACGTCGATGGTGATTACCAGGCTGTAGCCCATTTCCCTGTCGCGCACGACAATTTTTTTGATGCGTATTTCCTGGTTGTACTCGTCCACGCAGTGAATGACCATCTGGCTCAGCGCCGTCTCGGATATGATCACCTTGCCCCGCCTGGAGTATTCCGGCCTGACGACCGATTTCTCGTGGACCTTGGGCGTGGGGCCTATTGCCGGCGAGCCCTGCCGCCTGAAAATGCGTATCGCGTCGTAGAAAATGTTGGGGTAGCTTCGCTTTATCTCGATGGACGGCACCGGGATGACGTGCTTGCCCTCGATCCGGCGCGTCCGCACCGCCTTGTCAATCTCGTCCTGGCTGGCGATGTCCTCTATCTTGATGATCTTTGACGGCGGGGGCATCTGCAATCGCGCCGCTATTTTGTTGACCATTTTCTCCGAGGTTCCCAGCACCAGGATTTTTTTTATCTTTTCGCTTTGCAGCTTGCGGGCAACCTCGTCGCGGTGGGATTTCTCGTCAAACAGGGCTACCTTTACCGCCGCCAGGAAGGTCTTTTCCTTTTTTGCCGAATGGCCTGCCAGTATGCGGTTGTCCCTGATCAACAGCCCGTCGTCTATGATAAATTCGATACCGTATTTCTGCGCTATCAGCTTGGCCCGGAAACTCTTCCCCGTGCCGCTTTCCCCGATGAGCGCGATAACCTTGATTCGCTTGAGCGCAAGCAAAAAATCAAAAAACATCTTTAACTGTCATTACCAGGGGGAGCGTCTGCCGCAACGCGGATCCGCTCGATGGAGACGGCCCTGCCGTCCGCGCCAATGTCGATGTACACGCCCTGGAGTTCCGGCCTGTCCCATGCGTCCTTTGTCCAGTCGGGAACGCCCGACAGGTACTCCTGTATGCGGGGGGCAATCTCGCAGCCGCCGACGGACTCGGCGCTGCCCGTGCGGCCCGCGTCGCTGCTGACGGCGGTGGCGCCGGGAAGCACGCATTCGTCGGCGGGCTGCACCCTGGTGTGTGAGCCGACAATCGCGGAGCAGTGGCCGTCGGCTGCGTAGAACAGCGTTTTTTTCTCGGCGCTTGCCTGCGCGTGAAAATCGACGACGACGTACGGCGTTTCCTGCCGCAGGCGCTCCAGCAGCACGGGCAGCAGGGCAAAGGGGCTGGCGCCGTGGAGCCTGCCGAAACCGCTCTGCCCCAGCAGCACCGCCACGGCGATCTTTTCGGAGGCGGCATTACCGAAGGCGGCATTGCCGAAGGCGGCATTGCCGCCCCCCGCCTTGTATATCCGCGAGCCAAAGCCCGGCGCCTCGGCATTGAGGTTGTCGGGCCGCAGGACAAAGGGGATTTTTTCCATGTTTTCCGTCAGATCCTTTTTGAAAAAACAGCACTCCCCCGTTGTAAGCACGCCGGCGCCCAGCTTGTGCAGGTATGCCGCGTGGTTCCTGCCCAGGCCGTTGCCGCCGGTAGCGCCGTCGGCGCAGGCTATGAGGAAGTCCCAGGGATAGCGGCGCTTCAATTCGGGCAGGGTTTTCTTGAAAGCGTATATCCCCGCCTTGCCGACGATTTCGGCGACGTACAGGACCTTCATGCTATTCCGGCATCATGCCGGATCGGGAAACCGGCCCGCTTTTGCCGGACAGCCCGGAAAGGGCCCGCTCAAATTCAGCGGCTGCGCGGTAGTCGCCAAGCTCCCGGCAGGTATCCCGCAGGTTGTACAGGGCATCGTAGTAATGGGGCATAAGGCTTACGGATTCCTCGAAGCAGTGGCGGGCCTCTTCATAGCGCCCCTGGCTAAAATACAAAACGCCGATGTTGTTCCACAGCCTGGGATCGTCGTCGCCGGTGACGAGCGCGGAATTGTAGCAGTTCTCGCAGAGCTCGAATTCCCTCATCTCGTAATAAATCAGGCCCATGGAAAACCAGGCTTCCGCAAGGCTTGCGTCTATGCCCAGCGCGCGGTGAAAGCTGTCGATTGCCTCTTCGTAGCACCCCGTACGCTGCTGGGCAATGCCCAGGTTCAGCCACAACAGGGGGTTTCCCGGCTCCATTACCAGCGCCTTGCGGAACAGGGGGATTGCATCATTGGGACGGTTCGCCTCGGTCAGGGCTATGCCGGAGTTGTTCAAAAAAGCCGCTGTTTCCATGTTTCCCTCTCACTGCAAGTATATCCCATCAAGTGCCAAAATGCTATATTTTTTTAGGCATCCGTGGTATATTTGGCTTCAGGGTTACACTAGTGCAAGATATAGAAGAGTACACCACCAGCACCTCCGAATACGAGCTGTTCGCTTTCTTCTGCGACCAGATTATGCGGGGGGAGATAAGCACGTTCTCGTCTCTGAGAAAATTGGCCGAGGGGATCGCTGGCGGCAGGCGGTGCTATCCGGTTATCCTGCAGGCTTTCGATCTTATCAAGCGCCTGAACTGGGGTTTTTTTTCCGGCATCTCCCCGCATACCCACAGCAAGCTCTGGAAAGAGCTGGTTATCCCCGACAAGGATTTTCCCGAGGCCGGGGACCTGAAGCGCACCCTGCAAATATCAAACCTCTACATCGCCATGCTGGACATCCACGGCTACACCAAATTCTGCATGGATTCCCGCAAAAACCTTTCCATGATGCACGTCCTTGACCGGGCGATAGAATACGAGATAGGCCGCATTTCCACGGCCTGCGGCGCGACAAGCCGGCGGGAGCGGGGGGACGAGGTGGTAGTCGTCGCGGCGAGCGCCACCGACGCGCTTACCGCGACGCTGGGCATCATCGATTATTTTAACAAAACCAACGTGGTCAGCGATCCCCGCATTTTCACCGGGCGGACCGGCGACGCGTCAAACCTGCCTAACTTTAAGATCTCCGCGGGGATTACCGGCGGGAACACCACCAGCCCGCTGATCATGACCGAGCGGGGCTACCTTTCCGGCTTCCTGCTCAATTCGGGCGCGCGCCTGCAAGTGAGGGCGAACGAGCTTTCCCCCGCGGAATCCCGCGTGATGATAGCCAAGCAGGTGCAGATGAATTTCCTCAAGGAAAACGCCCAGACCAAGTGCGCCCTTGTCAGGAACAACGCGGTGTATTTTTTTGAAGCCGGGCACATTGAATTCAAAGGCGTGATAATTCCCACCTGCGAGGTGCTTTTTGACGCGAACGAGCGGTACAAGGAACACTTCAACAACGAGATGATTCGCCTGTTTGAGGCAATCCGGGAAAACCTCTGGGAACAGCGCATATTCACCGACCTTGTGGATCTAATCGCCAGGGTCGCGGAGGTAATGCCCGGTTTCTCGGTAAAGATGCCGGTCCCGATAGAGAGGATGCAGACGCTGACCAACGTTTCGCTGGTGAACCTCTGCAAGAAGGCCAAATTTGCCTACATCGCCGACGAGGACTACGACCTTGCCGTCACGCTGCTCAATAAATTCGCCGAACTTATCGAGATGATCCCGTCATTTGACCGGCTTATCCTTGATTACCTGAAAGGGGTAAGGGACAAATATTCCATGCTGCTTGATTCGTACAACGAGAGCATAGACCAGCAGGTTGACGCGAATTCCACGATCATCTACCAGGGAAAATACTACAGCGCCTGGGAGGCCGCCAAGAAAGGAGTCTCGATGTACGAGAAGTTCCGCGAGATGGGCAGGAAAAGCAACATTGTCGCCAAGAAGAAAAGCCTCTGGTACAGCCTGATCCAGCAAAAGCAAAGCGAGATGGCATTCACGCTGTACTCCGGGAAAAAATAGCAAATTGGCGGCTCAGGCCCCCAGTCTCTGGGCAACATGGGCGAACTCGTCAGACACGCTGCGGAAAACGTCCACCAGCACAGGATCAAAGTGCGTCCCGCCGCTTTCCTCGATGATCTTTTTCGCTTCCCCGTGGGTGAACGGCTTCTTGTACGGGCGCGTTGAGATCAGCGCGTCGTATACGTCCGCTATGGCCATGAGCCGGCCCTCCAGGGGGATGCCCGCGCCCTTTAGCCCTGCGGGGTAGCCCGTGCCGTCCCATTTTTCGTGATGGGTCCCGGCGAACAGCAGGGCATAGCGCAAAAAGGCATGCTCTTCGGTGACGCTCATTATCTTGTTTATGGCGGCCACCCCTGCCGTGACGTGGGTTTTCATGATCTCGAATTCCTCCGGGGTGAGCTTGCCCGGCTTGTTCAGGATAAGGTCGGGAATGGCGATTTTCCCCACGTCATGGAGCTGGGCGGAAGGCAGCAGGAAATCCCTGTCCCATTCCACGATTTCACTGGTGTAGATTCTCTCGCGGTCAAGCTCCTCTATCAGGGAGCTTAGGTAAAGCTGGGTCCGGCTGATATGGCCGCCGGTATGCTTGTCGCGGAACTCAACCAGATCGGCTACGGTGGTCAGCACGGCATTTTGCAGGTTAACCACTTCCTTGGTTTTATCGCGCACCTTTTGCTCAAGGTTGTTGGCGTATTCGTTAAGCAATACCTGGCTGGCCAGCAGATCCTTTTTCTGGCTGGCGATCAAAAGCTGGGTGGCGACTCGCTTGAGCAGCCTTGGCACGGAAAACGGCTTTGACATGTAATCCGCCGCGCCAAGGTCAAAGCCCTCCAGTTCGCTTTCTTCGTTGATATTGGCCGTCAGGAAGATGACCGGGATGTCCCCAAAGCGCTTGTCGGCTTTCAGCTTCTGGATGGCCTCGAAACCGTTCATCTCCGGCATCTTGATGTCCAGGAGAATCATGTCGGGAACTATCTTTTCCAGAAGCGAAAACATCTTCGCCGCAGAGGGCAGGGGGAAAACACGGTAATGCCCTTCCAGCGCCTGCTTTGCCTTTGCCAGGTTGGTGTCGTTGTCGTCCACGACAAATATTGTTTTTTCCATAGCCGGTTCCCTGATTTACGTTAATTGGGCGGAGTAATCCGCGGCGAGGCCTGCCGCTTCCTCAAAATCGCTGTGCAGCAAATGCCCGGCGACGCTGTCGAGCGCCTCCCGGGTTTGGCGCGACCATGTTTTCTGCCGCAATTCGGCCAGCGCGCTTTCCACTGTGTCAATGTCATATGCCTCGCAGGCCGCCTTGACGGCAAGCAGTTTTTCCCTCAGGTACGAGCGGCTGTCCGCGTCCTCGCCTGCCGCCTCGCCGCCCTGATTCTCCTCCCCGGGATCGAGCTTTTTTACCACCTCCCTCAGCGCGGCGAGGAACGCCGGGGTTTCGGCGGTTATTGTCGCCATGTCCTTGTCCCGTCCGGCCTGTTCCAGCCGGAGCGCGGATTTGGACAGATCGTTTTCACCGACATTGGCAAGCGCGCTTTTCATCCCGTGAGCCAAGATGACATACATGTCGAGGTTTTCGTCGCCGTTGATCGCCGCGTTCCTGAACATCGCTTCCAGCGCCCCAAGCGCCTTGTTTGCGTCCCGCACGAAAGGTTTCACCAGTCTCGGGTCTATGCGTTCTGCCGGAACCAGGGTGTCCTGGTTGAGGCTCTGCCGGCGGGCGGCTTTAATCGCCTCGGGCGGCTGTTTGTCGCGTATCAGCTTGTTCAGCGTGGCGTTGAGCTGGCGGATGTCTATCGGCTTTGAGATGAAGCCGTCGAAACCGTTTGCCAGGAACACGTCCGCCTGCCCGGCCACGGCGTTTGCCGTCAGCGCGACGATGGGGTGCGTGTAGCCCATGCCTCGGATGATTTTTACCGCTTCTATTCCGTCCATGTACGGCATCATGTGATCCATGAACACGATGTCGTACCTGCCGCCGGCTCTTATTTTGTCAATTGTCTCGAACCCGCTCATGGCGGTGTCGATCTTCAGCCCGTAAGGCGACATCAGCCCCCTGGCGACAAAGAGGTTTGATTCCGTGTCGTCCACGACCAGGACGCTGCCGTAGGGCATGGGCTCGCGGGTAATCTGGGCCTTTTTTGCCTGCGGCGCGTGACTCAGGCGAAACCCTTGCAGGTTTTCCGCCAGTTCTTTGCCCAAGGCGCTGGCGCCGGCGTTTCCCTGCTGCAGGCGCACGGTAAACGCCGACCCCTTGCCCGGCTCGCTTTTGACGAGGATTTCGCCGTTCATCAACTGCACCAGGTTCGAGGTGATGCTCATCCCCAGCCCCGTGCCTTCAGTCGTGCGGTTGGCCGCCATGTTAAAACGGACATACTTATTGTCAAACAGCTTGCCGACCTGGTCCTCTGTCATGCCTTGCCCGGTATCCTTTACGCTCACAATCAGCGTAACGTTGGGCGCCTCTGCCACAGCCCCTGAAACGGGTTCGGCGCTGACCGACAGCACGACCTCGCCGCTCTTGGTGTATTTGAAGGCGTTTGAGAGCAGGTTGTTCAGAATTTGCTTGATGCGAAGCTCGTCGCCGATAAGCTCCGACGGAACGTTTTCTTCTACCCTGAGCCCGAACTCAATCGGCTTTCCCTCGTACCTTCTTTTGTTCAGGAGCACGGCGTCGTTGATCAGGCTTGCGACATCGTACCTGACGGGCGTCAGTTCCAGCTTCCCGGCCTCTATTTTGGAAAGGTCCAGTATGTCGTTGATGATGCCCATCAGCAGGTCGCCGGAACTGTAAATCCGGCCCAGCGCGTTTTTTACATCCGGCGGCAGTGTTTCGTTTCCCATCTGGATTTCGGTGATGCCCAAACTCGCGTTCATCGGCGTGCGTATCTCGTGGCTCATGTTTGCCAGGAAAGCGGATTTCGAGATCGACGCTGCCCGGGCCGCCTCGGCAGCTTCGCGGAGTTTTTCCTCATAGTCGCGCTTCATGGTTTCGTCCGTGAGGTAATTAAACTGCACCAGGGAACCGTCTACCCATTGTATGATCGCCGCCTTGCCCCCGAGCCATTTGTCCAATTTTTTGTCCAGAAAATAGTCATAGCTGCGGAAACTGGTTTGCTGGTTTTCAGACATAATTTGCCGCGAAAGGCAATAGGGACACGGCTCGCCAAAGCCCCTCAGGGCCGCATAGCACTTTTGGTTTATGCAGTTTTCCTTGTCCGCGCCGTAGGCTTCTGCCGTTTTTTTGTTTATGTAGATAATATTGTAGTCCAAGTCGGCGATATAGATCATGCAGTCCATGTAATCCATGACCGCTGTTGTTTTGTTCATTTCGGCGATTTTATCGACCATGTCGCCTATGCTGCCGGAAAGCATTCCCATCTCGTCCCTGTGCTCGCTCCGAATCGGGTATGCCAGGTTTCCCCTGGAAATTTCAGCCATTGCTTTCTGCATTTTTGAAATGGGAAATTCGATGGATTTTGCAATATTTGCCGACAAAAGGAGAGAGAAGAACACAATGCAGACAACCGTGACGCATACCATGTTTATCGCGCTGACCGAATGACGCCTTACCTCAAGCGACTTTTCCTGGAATGTGTCAAGGGATTCGTTGCGAAGTTTTTCCAAATTTTCTTCTATCGCGGCTCCTGTCGGAAGCCCGTTTTCCAGTACCCAGTGCAGTTTTTGCCTGTCATTTTTTTTCACAGCGTCGTCAATGGCGTTTGAGTACGGAACATAGACGTTTAAGAATACGTTTTTGACTCGTTCCCATGCTATCAGGCGTACCTGCGTTTCCTCAACGGTTAGGCTGGAGTCGGCGATCATATTGTTGCGGTATGCGGTGATGTTGTTTATGAACGCTTCAGCCAGGCCATCATAATCCTTATGCATCTCGGAAATCGCCCCTTCCTGTACGCCGCCGGTCAGCGAATACAAACTTGAGAGGTTATGGAAACGCAGCTTGGTAATGTTCTCGATTGCGCTGACCAAATAGATCTGCTGCTGGATGGAGGTCCTTATCAGGTCGGTGTATTCCCGATCCATTCTGATGAGTTTTTTCAGGGCGAACGCATTTGAAACAATCATAAGGAATACGAGTATACCAAATGCAATAGAAAGCTTGGTATGAATTTTTATGTTATTAAACCACCCCATTTTTTCCATTGTATACTTCCATTGCCCATGTGTACAGGCGTTTTGGGGCGGGGCAACCTGGTGTCTGCGGCTTACTCGTCCTTTGCCTTGAGCACCGCCAAAAATGCGCTTTGCGGCAACTCAACGTCGCCGACCATCTTCATCCGCTTCTTGCCCTCTTTCTGTTTTTCCAGCAGCTTGCGTTTGCGGGTGATGTCGCCGCCGTAGCACTTGGCCAGCACGTCTTTCCGCAGGGCGTTGACCGTCTCGCGGGCAATGACCTGGCTGCCGATTGCCCCCTGAATGGGGATTTTGAACTGCTGCCGGGGAATTTCGTCCCGCAGCCGCTCGCAGACCTTGCGGGCGCGGTCATAGGCGTTGCCCCGGAACACCAGTTGGGACAGCGCGTCCACCGGCTTGCCGTTGAGGAGTATGTCCAGCTTGGCAAGTTCCGTCGGTTTGTAGTCGGTAACGTCGTAGTCAAACGACGCATAGCCCCGGGTGGTGCTTTTCAGGCGGTCGTAAAAATCGAACAGCACTTCCGACAGGGGCATGTCGTAGATCATCTCCACCCGCTTTTCGTCAAGGTAGGTCATGTTGGTCTGCACGCCCCGTTT
>JAISSG010000058.1 GCA_031273185.1 Treponema sp.
AAAGGAAGCGCCGGGAGCAGGAAAGCGAGCAGGAAAGGAAGCGCCGGGAACAGGAAAGCGAGCAGGAAAGGAAGCGTCGGGAGCAGGAGAGCGAGCAGAAGTGGGAGCGCCAGCGGGAAGAGACCAACCGGATAATTGGCAAGCTGGGCGGTCGTCTCGGCGATATGGTCGAATGTATGGTGAAGTCCAACTTGACAGAAAAATTCCGCGAGCTTGGCTTTGAGTGTACCAAGGCGTATCCCCATGCCGAAATAAAAGACAGGCAGAACAACATAGTCACCGAAGTTGACATCACCCTTGAAAACGGCGACAAGGCGATAATCGTCGAGGTCAAAAACAAGCTGGAAGCCGAGGACGTTGCCGATCATCTTGAGCGCATGGAAAAAATAAGGGCCTACGCTGACCTGCACGACGACAGGCACACGTATCTGGGCGCAGTCGCGGGAATAGTAATGGCTGATGAAACAAAGCAGTTCGCCCTGTCGAAGGGTTTTTACGTCATCGAGCCGTCCGGGGACATGTTCGACGTTACCGCCCCCCAGGGCAAAGGCTTGCCAAGGGAATGGCGGTGGAAAGGCGCAGCGAAGGCGGAAGTGCGCGAGGCCCCGCCCGGCTATGCCCCGGGGGAAAAAGAACGCCACAGCAATCAGCGGCAAGAAGACGAATGGCTCAGGCAGGAAAACGAGTGGAGCGAGCAGGAAAGCGAACGGTACTATAAAAAGCTTCAAGAAAAAATGGAACGCGAATTGAACCCCCGTTTTGGGGAGATGGAAGAACATCTGGTCAAGCCGTGCATTATCAGGCGTTTCGAGGAACTTGGGTATAATTTCCACTGCATCAAGCCACAATATACCCTGAATGACGAGCAGCGGAATGAATCGGCATATTTTGACATTGTGCTGGATGGCGACGGCTACGCTATCGCGGTTAAGGTATTTGGCGAACCGGACATGGAGTTCATTGATCGCAGCGTCAGCGAGCTTGCGATTCTGCGCGAAGCCTGGAACGACGAGTGGAACATCCGGCAAAAAATTCGCGGGGCGGTAGTCGGCGCAAGATTCGGGGCAGAGGAGAAAAAAGCGGCGCTTGAGGCCGGGCTGTACGTGCTGGTACAGGTCGGCAAAACCCTGAAACTGGAGATACCCGAAGGCTTTGTCCCGAGGGAATGGTAAAAACAATTCAAAGAAAGCCCAAAATTTTTAACAGAAGCTGCGCTTACACCACGATAATATCCCAGCCCCCGCCGGTCAGGCATTCGCCTCCTTGCTGGCCCACCAGGTAGGTGTCCTCGACCCCCGCCATGCCGATTCCCGGAACCGCGCACTTGGGTTCCAGGGCGATAACCATATTTTCTTCCAGGGGATCGCCAAAGCCGCCGGCAATGACAGGGAAATCGTCAATGTTGAGCCCCACCCCGTGGCCCAGGAATTTTACCCGGTGGCCGGGATTTACCCCCATGAAACGCTCCATGTCCCCTGCCGGTATGGAGGCCATGATCGTCTCGTAGATTTTCGACGGTATCTCTCCCGGCTTTATCATTTGTACAAGCCGCTTCTGAATATCGGCGCAGAAACGGTGGGCTTCCAGGAATTTCCCCGGAACCTCATCCCCAAAGAAATAAACTTGCGTCTTGTCGCTGTGGTATCCCCGTAACCCGAAGGGGCAGTCCACGAAAACAGGTTCCCCCCTGCGCAGCTTCCTCCGGGGGTCTCCCGAAAACGGCGCCCAGGGGCCGTTGCCGAGGGAGCCTCCGGGGCCGTCAAACCAGGTGGGGGTGAGGGAATTAGTTCCGAATCCCACCTGGCCTATGGTGATGTCGATCTGAAACTGGTGAAAACGCGCTATGCCCTGGAATCCCAGACTGTACATTTCCCGGGTCATCTCCCCAATGAATTCAAGCTCGGTCATTCCCTCCCTCAGCAGGGCGGGAACCCGTTCCTCCAGGAGTTTTCGGTGTGCCTCGCCGGATTCCCGTATCGCCGCGATTTCGTAGGGGGACTTTACGCTCCGCACCGTTCGTACCAGCGAATCGAGGAAACCCGCGCCGCTCATGGTGAAGTACCTGGACAGCCGCTCCCGTGTTACCGTCGGCATGGTGTCCCCTTCGATGTATGTCTCCCCCAGATTGCGCCCTTGCGCCTGGGCCAGGTCCCGGTAGGTGGAGATGCCGACAATTTCCTGCTCCGGCAGGGGGGATTCCGCCAAAGCCCGTTCCAAACTGCGCCTTACGGCGTAGGTGAATTTTCCGTCCCGCTGGATGATGAGGATTCCGTCCTGTATGGTTCCGGTAAAGTAATACTGATTCACGTTCTCCATGATTATCGCGGAGTCCCAGCGGGGAAAGCGGTCGTTCATGAGAGTGATAAACCTGCCGCGCCGCTGTAAAAGTTCCTGCAATGTCAATTCCGTCATTGTCTACAGGCTAACGGAAAATGGAGGTTCTTGCATATCCCATCACCCACTCCCCATTCCCGTCCCCATGCCTTATACTGACAAAGAGTACAGGCCGCATAAGGGGGCAGGGTGTACAGCCTCGGCATTGACAATGTTATTATCGTTTCAAAGAATTTTGGCTACGCGCCGTTCAGGGGATCGGTGTGCCTGCAAGGGGAGCGCATCGCCGAGGTTCGCGGCGGCCCCGTGGCAAGGGGCGAATGCGCCGAATGGATGGGCGGCGGCGGCAAGATACTCATGCCCGGCCTGGTGAACTGCCACTGCCACGGGGACATGACCCTGGCGCGGGGCCTCGGCGACGACATGACCCTGCTTGAGCAGATCGAGGCGTTCCGTTCCCACAACTGGTTCTACGAATTCATCACCGACGACGACCGCTACTTCGCCCGCCAGCTTGCCTACTGCGAGGCGCTTCTGGCGGGTACAACTTTTATTTGCGAAAATATGTACTGGAGCCTGGGAACCGATTCCGTCCGGGCGATGAACGAGGTTGGCATAAAGGGTGCATTAGTTGAGGACATACGCTTCGATTTTTCAAACTCAGATTCGTTTCTTTCGGACGATGCCCTCAATGAATTTTCCGCCGCCTGCCGGGAGGGCGGCCTTGTTCCCGTCATCGGGCTTCCGGCAGAGGAAGATTACGAGACAGGCCGCCTGCAAAAAATATTCGAAAAACTTACTAACATTAATGCACTGCAAACCCTCCACCTTGCGGAAAACCAGTGGCGCAGGGACATGATCGTCAATAAATACGGCCTTAGCCCGATAGAGTACCTTGCCCGCGAGGGCTTCCTCCACGATCGATTGATAGGCTCCCATGTTGTGTACGCATCGGAAAAAGAGATTGGTCTGATGAAGGGGGCAGGGGTAAAGATCGCCAACACTCCGTTATGCGAAATGAAGATAGCCGACGGCGTCGCCCCCATTCCCGAAATGGTCAGGCAGGGACTTGTCGTGGGACTCGGCACGGACGGGGCTTTGTGGAACAACTCCAATGACATTTTCAGGGAGATGAAGGGAATGTCCCTGCTGCACACGATCAGCGGCGGGATTCGCAGCCTTTCCAAAAAGGACATACTTGACATGGCAACCGTCGGCGGCGCGGCGGTGTTCGGCAGGGAAGGGGACTTTGGCATGATCAAGGAAGGGATGAAGGCCGACATGATTTTGGTCGATACGGACAAGCCGCATTTACAGCCCCTGCTTTTGGGCGAGCGTGAAAACGTAACGTCGGCGATTATTTTCAGCGCAACGGGGGCGGACGTGAGTGACGTATTCGTAAACGGCAAAAGGCTGGTCAAAGACGGCGTGCTGACAACTGTGGACGTTCCCGCCCTCTGCGCGAGGGTGCGCCAGACGGCAGAAAAAATAGCGGGGTTAATGTAAACTTTATTGGAGGGAGATCATGGCTAAGAAAAATGTCAACAGGGCGGCGGCGCCTAAGGCTAAGAACGAAGGGGTGTACCATTTGCAGTTGAAGCCGGGGGACGTGCCGGGTTATGTTTTGCTGCCCGGAGCGCCGGAACGTTGCCCGGTTATCGCCAAAAACTGGGAAACGTCCCGCGAGGTGGCATCCTACCGCGAATACAAAACCGTTGCCGGAACCTACAAGGGCACGCCCATCGCCTGCACCTCCACGGGCATCGGCGGCGCCAGTTCGGACATCTGCCTCCACGAACTGAACGTCCTGGGCGTGCATACCGGCATCAGGATAGGCAGTACCGGCTGCATCCAGCGCGAATTCGATCTTGGCGATCTGATCATCCCCGTAGCCTGCGTTCGCAAGGACGGCACGTCGATAACCTACGTGGAGCCGGAATACCCCGCCTACGCTGATTTTTACGTCACGCTTGCCCTCATCGCCGCCTGCGAGCGGCTTGGCTTCCGCTACGGTTTGGGGCTGGGCTACACCGTCGGCTCTTTTTACATCGGGCAGGGCCGCCCGCTGAACGAGGACGGCGGTGCCTCTGCCCCCAGTTACTGGCCCTCCTTTGCCAACAACATCATCCCCGACCTTGCCGCGGCCAAAGTTACCAACATCGAAATGGAAACCTCCGCCCAGTACGTTATCGGCAGGCTGCACGGCATGAGGATGGGCTGCATCCTTTCGGTCATAGCCAACCGCGTGCTTGACCGCTGGGGCGACAACGGCGGCGAGGACAAAGCCTGCCTTGCCGCCTGCGAAGCCGTGCGCATTTTGGCCGAGTGGGACAAAACCGGCGAGGTAAACGTCAGCCTGAAAATGAAAAGGTAAAACCTCAATTGAAAAATACCCTTGACGAATATTGGTTATTATGGAATAATTGTCTTATGTTATGGATGGTCGATTGTAGACAAATGCCTCGAAACCCAGCTATAAAAACCACTATACGTTTGTACCCCCCCCCCCCATGAATGTGGAAAACACCTATTCTTATATAAAAATCGCGTATTTCTAGCGTTCTTATGTCGGGTATTTAAGAAATTTTTATGCAAAATAGCTGAAATTTGGATATTTTTCAAAAAAATTCTGTATAAACCAAAGATTTCTTTAAAAAATCATCCAAAACCGAGGGTGTTTCAGCAAATTTATCGTTATTCTTGGGTATTTATCAGTAATTTCTTTCTGTTTTGTCAAAATTTTCTGTTTTTTACCAAAAATGATAAGAGTATTTTGGATAAAATTCAAAAAATCGGGAAAAATTTGCCGTTTTATTTGTTTCCAAGCCCAATACAATACAGTATTGCTGGTGTTTTATAAAAGGAGAAAAAAATGAAAAGAAACAACAAAATTGCAGTAGTGACTCTGACGTTTTTGTTATTAGTCGGATTTATTACAGGTTGTCAAGATGCAACGAGCCCGAAACAGGATCTTCCGGCAGCCCCAAAGGAACTTGTTTCATTAGCCAGAACTGAAACAACAATATCCATTAAATGGGCTTCGGTAAACGGGGCTACCGAATACCATGTGTATGTTGGCACGGAAGCGAACACTTTGGTTCTGTGGGGAAGCACAACTGAGACGACCTATTTTATAGAAGGGCTGTCTGCCAATACGCTGTATTGCATTGCTGTATCTGCGGAAAATAAAGCCGGTGAAGGCGAGAAATCCGATTTAATTAACGTTACAACAACAACCAATATCCCCATCTCCAAGCCACCAGCTCCAACAGGCTTGGTTTCTATAACCCATACCGAAACCTCAATAGCTATTGCGTGGAATGCGGTAAGCGGAGCTAACAAATACCATGTGTATGCTGGAACGGTGGCCGGGAGTTTGACTTTGAGAGGGAATCCAACTTCTGCTTCCTTCCTGATTGAAGGGTTGACTGCCGATACAACATATTACATTGAAGTTTCGGCGGAGAATGAAGCAGGGGAAGGCACTAAATCCGCCCCGATTACCGTCACGACAAACCTTGGTGTAAAACCAGCCGCACCGTCAGGACTAGCAGTCGGGGCTATTACAGAAACTTCAATTGCCATAACATGGGACAGCGTTCCCGGGGCATCAAGTTATAAAGTGTTTGCGGGTACCACAACTGCCGAAATGACGCTTCAAGGAAGCCCGACGACAACCAGTTTCACCATAACTGAACTGTCTGCAAACACCACATGCTATGTTGCCGTTTCAACACGGACGGCAGCCAACGAAAGCGATCAAAGTACCCCAATTAGCGTTGTTACATTACCATCAGCGCCAACCGGTTTGGCGGCAGGGACGGTTACATCGAATTCCATTGTTGTTACATGGACTGGTATAAGCGGTGTTTCGGGATACACTGTTTATGCGGGAACGACATCAGGGAACATGACCCAACGGGGTACTCCCACTGTAGCTTCCTTTGCTATCACCGGGCTGACTGTAAATACAACGTATTACATCGCGGTATCGGCCAGGAACACATCCGGCGAAGGCGATCAATCAAGCCCGATAACGGCAACTACAAAACTTCCGATGCCCGCCGGAGTTATCGCAACGCCGCAGGCTGGAAGCAACAGTATTCAGGTTTCATGGAATGCGGTCAGCGGAGCGGCATCATATAATGTGTACCGCTCAAGCAGTGCGACAGGAACCTATTCTAACATCGGCACAACTGCGGGGACTTCGTACAATGATACAGGCCCATTAGTGTCCAAAATAAATAGTTGAAAAACCCCAACTCCTCAAGTAGAATGAAAAAGGTACGAAGCTAAATCATTACTACAAAAGGAGTTAGGATATGAACAAGCATAACACAATCTTTGGACAAATGCTAGAGTTAAT
>JAISSG010000070.1 GCA_031273185.1 Treponema sp.
AGCGCGAAACAGAAGGGACGAATGAAACGCGCATAATAACGGCCCGCCTGGCAACAAAGGCGGAAAGGAGAATTTACAATGGGTACTACCATATCGACAATCAGGGTTGGTCAGAAGCCTACTAAAGAGGAACGCAAGCAGATGAGGGAAGAAATCAGGGCGGCTAAAAAACTCCCTCCTGTCTATGATCCCGAATGCCCGCCCTCCACGCCGGAAGCCCTGGCGGAATTTGCGGCAATGGCGCGGGAACGTAAGAAGAACCAAAGAAACCCTATGCCTATAGTCGCGCTGCGTATCCAGCCGGAAGTGTTGGAAAAATACAAAACCCTGGGGCGCGGCTATTCCGGGATCATGGCCGATGTGCTTAGGTTTGCCGCCGATAACCCGGAGATACTTACAAGGGCCTCCGGGGCTGCGGCTGCCCGATAACCAGCCCCGGACATGACACCTAACGCCCCGCAACGCGCCGGAGGCTGTTTTTCAAGCCCTCACAGACCTTCCCCAAAATGCCCCAGGAACGCAATAGAAGCCCGTAGGCGGCCTTCTCCTGGTATTGCCGTGTTGGGATACGTTTTCTTGCCTGATCGCTTGAGGGTTTATAAATCACGTTTTTGCATAACACCCAGATAATTTATTAGGTAGAATCAGGGATAATTGGGTATTGCCGGAGCATTTTCCGAGTGACATTGAAAGTGACATTATTGGTACAAAGCCTAAAATAATAACGCCTGATAAAACCAGTTTACGCAATATAACACATGATAAAATACCCTCTAAAGCCGAAAGCAGCCTTTCCGATACATAAGTATGCGCGGGTTAACACCAGATGACGGTTTAAGCTTCCTTGAGGTGCTAGTGCCGAGAGGCATGGAAGTTCAAGTCTTCTAGGCCGCAGTAAGAGCTAATTCCTTGCGTCGCAAGGAATTAGCAATTTTTTACCTACCCGTTACCGGGCGGCAAATCACCCTAAAAATCTCTGTTTAATACTTTTATATCTGAATCCTCAAAAAAACGCTTTCCGGCCTTCCTTGGCGGCGTTGCCGCATAGTACCAGCAGGAAAGCGCCGCTACGAAGCCGAGGAAGCGGCAAGGCGGCTTATTCCCGAAATCAAGGAAGCCAAGGCCGCCGCCAAAAACCCGCAGGGCTTGCCCCCGTCAAGAAGGAAAAATCCGTAGCCGATACCCCACTTACTGAATACCTTGAAAACTTCTGGAAACCAGACGCCAATATGCCAACTTCAAAAAGAATGTTGAAAAAAAGCCGCTTTCATTACAGTACATCGAAAACAACCACGAAGACATACGCCGCCATGTTGAGCCGTTTTCGGGCTTCAGCGGTGTAACCGTAGGCAGCCTCACAAAGCCCATTCTTAGAGAATGGCTAATCTGGCTTGCCTCAAGAAAAGCACAATGCTCTGGCCTTCGGCGCTCATGATCCAGTCCAGAAAGGCCTTGGTCTGGGCGTTTTCCGAATCGGGCATTACCAGCAAGTCTATATCCACCGTAGAGCGGGGAAACCCGTGGACAGCCAGGGCATAGGCTCCGACGAGGAGGAATTTAGCTTCCTTTTCTGGCAATCGTAACAATATGTCTCTGTAGTGGCTGTTCAGCATCGTACTTTTTCCCCAGGGAAACCGCTTCGCGGGTCATGGGCCAGACCATGGAAATTCGCTCTTCCCTGGTGCCAGGGACATACCCGGAATTCCTGCGGTCGGATTGCCGGATAACAGCGACCGTTTTATCCATCGGCTAAAGTGTAGCGGAACTTTCCCGGCTTATCAATACGGCTCGCTCCCTGCACAGCAGGTCGGCGGCTTCATAAATTCATTGGGGCGCCGCTTTTCCCATCTTATCGAAAAGCTGGCCGGCAGGGGGGATTCCCTGGGCTCCTTGGCAACAAGATCCCTTGAAAGTACCGGGCAAGCGTCAGGGCGTGATGATGCGGTTGCCAAATTTTGGTTAAATCGGCATTGTAATTTCTTCCAAAATGGTGTATAATATCTTCAAATATTGCTTTTCGGAGGAGTGAAGAAGATGAACCTAAAAAAGATTGCTTTTTTGACACTGGTTTTGGCAGTTGCCGCAGGCAACATCTTTGCCCATGACAAGGGCGACCTTATGCTCAACATTGAGCCATCAATTGGAATCCGGTTTCCAATTATTGAGTTAAGGGAGTTTGGCGGCACCAAGGCAAATAATCCTATCGCGATTGGTGGCGATCTTGGCCTGCGGGGGACAGTTCACTATTACTTTCTTGGTTTTTTCGGGGTCAACACCGGGATTGGCATCGAGGGCTTCATTGGTAGCCTGACCGTCGGTCGGCCTCTTGGGGAATTTCACCAGGACTTTGCCGCCCTTTATTTTCAAATACCGTTTGGCGTCAGGTTTTCCTTAAACGCGTTCGCCTTCGGCGCCGGTATCACGGGAAATTTCCCGATGTTATCCCAATCCAGATGGTGGTATGACACTGCGAAAAGCAGGCCGGACGCCCCGGTAAGTTTTGACGCCTACCTGGGATATTATTTTGATATTGGTTTTGATACGTCAGGAAATAAGGGCAATGAGGGCGGCTTTGGTTTGCTTGGCCGTTTGAGCGGTTCTTTTGCCGACGTTGTTACTTCTAAACATGTCACAACAATTGGTTACTACGATCCGTTCAACTATGTATCCCTCTCCCTGATTTTCCAGTTCGCAATCCAGATAGCCAGCCTGCCCATGGGCGGGAATTAGCAAATCAACGCAGGGGAATACCAAAGCACCGCCACGCCGCGCTTTAGTATTCCCTGGATGCGGGCTATGATCCATACGGAACAGCCAAATCAGGTACACCAGGTGATTCTGGCAACTGCCATCATTGCGCCTCCCCAATAATCATCTTGTTGCTTCGACCAGGATGCCGGGGTTGTTGACAGCGTATCTCAGGACATCGGCCATAACGCCGGTGTAACCGTCGCCCATTGTCTTGTATAGTAAAATAAGTTAATATTCTGGAGTAAAAGCCGATAAGTATAATATGGCATACAGTATTGACTTTAAGAAAAGAGCGGTCGCATACAAGCAAGAAGGACATACCTTCAAACAATTGAGGAAGCCTCTTCTCTTTTCAAAGCATTGCAACGCTAATGGTAAACGATAAGTTTCGCCGATTTCAGCCCTATAATGATTGGTGTAATAGCGCAATTTCATCGGTTATGGCTTTTTCCACAAAACTATTAAGCGACACATTCTTTTTTCTTGCCAGTATTGCAACTTGACGGTGAAGCTCCAGGGAAAGGCGGACATTGAATTTACCGGAGTACGGTTTCTCGGGCTCTACCCCTTCTTCCTTGCACCATGCAATATAATCGTCAATAGAGTCCTTAAAAGCCCGCTCTATTTCTCTGGCCGTTGTACCCTGAAAGGTAATAACGTCTCTGGTGTTTATAATGTCTCCGTGAAAAATCTTTGCCTGCGCGTCATACTCAACAGTGCCAAAATAACCTTTATACTCCATTTAGCTTAACTCCGCATTTTCTTTGTTTGCTACCCTAAAAACTTATCCCCATTAAAATGAATAAGGTGGGAAGGGTTATCTGCCAGCCAGACTTCTGCGCACCCGGTTGGCGGCGGGCGTGTCGTTCATCCCCGCTAGTTGCTCATCACCTCTTCACGGTCGGCAAGCGGCATTTCCAGAACGAGGGTGTTGCCGCCCCGCAGGATTTCGACTCTGGCCGTATCGCCGGGCTTGCTGTGCTCCAATGCCGAATACAAATCGGAAAGGTTGCTGATCTTGATGCCGCCAACCGATGTAATGATGTCGCCGCCAATGTAAATCACGCTGCGCCCGTACTGCACCGGCTCGCTGCCCTGGCGAAGGCCGGCCTTCTCCGCAAGGCCGCCCCGGCGGGTGCGCGAAACCAGAAGGCCGGAGCTGACCGGCAGCCTCGCGTAACGCACAAGCTGGGGAAAAAGCTGTACCATCGTCGCGTCTATCCAGCCCCGGCGGACCTTGCCGTACTGGATAAGCTCGTTCACCACCCGCTTGGCGGTGTTCACGGGAACGGCGAAGCCTATTCCCACCGAGCCGCCCGAAGTCGAGTAGATCATCGTGTTGATCCCTATCATCCGGCCCTGGGCGTCCAGCAGGGGGCCGCCGGAATTGCCGGGGTTTATCGAGGCGTCGGTCTGGATCATGTCGCGGACGATGTGCTGGCGGTTGATCTGCACGGGCCTGCCCAGGCCGGAAACGATGCCCACGGTAAGGGTGCGCTCAAGGGCAAAGGGGTTGCCGATGGCAAGCACCTTCTGCCCGACCCTTAAATTGGCGGAATCGCCGTAGGGTATGGTCCTCAGCCCGATTCCCCGGGGGGGATCGAACTTGATCACGGCAAGGTCGTTTTCGGGATCGGTGCCAATGACCGTGCCCTCGAACTGGCTGCCGTCGGCGAGGTTGATGTGCACCTTGTAGGCGTTCTGGATGACGTGGTTGTTGGTGAGGACGTAGCCGCCTTCATCAATGATCGTGCCGGAGCCGGAGCCGCCTTCCTGGGGGACCGGCTCAAGGAACCAGTTGATCGCCATGGTCTCGGTGGTGATGTTTACCACCGCCGCGTTGAGCCGCTCGTACACGGTGATGTTTTCGCGCTCGTCCTCGGTGAAAGCGGCACCCGACTGCACTTCGATGGGCCGGGGCGCAAAGTAAGCGGAAGTATCTATGCCCGCCGTATCGACGGGCGCAGGCATATCCGGGCCCGCCTGTTGCGCCTGATCCGCACCCGCGCCCGGCTTTGGCAGGCCCAGCCTGTCCGCCAAAAGCGCCGGCAGCCCCGCGCCCAGCATAACAAGGGCCACTACAAGCCCGGTTAGAAACGAAAAAAACAGCACCTGTCCACGGCTGTAAAGCCTCATCGCAACACCTCTCCTCCCCTGTAATTATACACAAAAATCACCGATAATAAAAGTAGATATGTATTTCTCTATTGCCCGCAAATGCATTGTTGTTGCCTTGTGCCTCCTCGCCGCCGGGTTTTCCGCGTTCGCCCTGGATACGCCCATAGCGAGAATCCCCGACGATTCCGCCTTGCGCGCCAGCGTTAAGGACACGTGGCTTTCCGAAAGGCCCGGCAGCGTGATCGCCAGGCCCCGCGTCCTGCACACCCTTCCCGGGGGCGCAAGGGTGGAAGTCCGCTCCGAGGCCGGGCGGGACGAATTCATGGTTATCCTCGCAAGGGAACTTAACGCCGGCACCCGGGGCGGGCAATTCCCCGGGTGGGCCCAAGGCTCGTGGATACTCACCCGCCGCCGGGACACCGGGGCTGCCACCCGGATACGTGTTTTTCTCCGCAGCGACCCCTACACCTACGTCCAGTTCCGGCCCCTGGGCGATGACAAGTGCCAGATGGACGTGGTTTTGTACGATGCCTACGCCGTACGCGCCCTGCCCCTGCCGGTCACTCTGGAGAGGCTGTACACCATGCCCATCCAGGACGCGCTGAACCTTGCCGGCGGCAAATTCCCCCGCAGGTACTTTGAGCCGGACCAGGCCAGCTACCGCGACCACCGGCTTTTTATAGCGAGGGTGCGGGAGCGGCTTCCCCAGCTTGATTTCGCTGACGACGGCGCGATTGACCAGGGGGGACGCTACGTGTACATAGAGACCGGCCTTGAACAGCAAAGCCAGCCGGGGCTTAACTGCTCCGGCTTCGCCAAGTGGCTGATAGACGGCATCCTGCGTCCCGTCACCGGGGAGCGCATGGCGATCCCCCCGCTGAAAGCGCCGTTCGGGGAGCGCGGCTCGTCGTTTACCGAGCCCTGGGAAGAACTGCGCGATCCCTTTTTCGGGCTTGACTGGATCAGGAACCTCGCCTCGCGGGCGTGGGCCACCCTGCGATCCCCGGCTTTCGCCACCCTCGACGAAATCGAGGTACGCGCCGGGCCGTTTTCCCAGGTGATCATCCGGGATCGTGCAGGCGCCGCCGTCCATTCCTACCCCGGCTTTCTGGAAAACGCCGGTTACGGCGTCGAGGGCCTCCTGCCCCTGCTGTACACCCTGGCGATTGACGAGCCGGGCAAGTTTTTCCTTGCCGCGGTAAATACCGAAGGCGGCCCGCCCGTAACCCCGGACAACCCCCGCGGCCTGCCCCGCATGAGGCAGTATTTCCACGTCGCCGCGCTTGTCCCCTACTTTAACGAGCACGGCGTTTTCCAGGTCGCCGTTTTCGAAAGCGCCGCCGAGACCTCGATCACCGCGTTCAGGGCACGCTACCCCGGCCACTACGTCAGCATGGTACGGGTCCCGCTGGAAACGACATTCGATCCGTAGGTGAAGAAGGGGATCGGGGAGACAGGATGAAGCGGGTTTGATATGCTTTAATGAAAGAAGCATATATGCGGGTTATAAAAAATATTACTGTGATTTTGTTTGTTGCTTCCTTGTTTGGCTGTGCCACAAACGGGTCATCGATTATTACGGGCACGGTGAGGCCGGAAATCAGCCCAAGCGAGGTAAAACTGTATATCGATCCACCGTCATCGCAATACGAAACCATTGGGATAGTTGAGGCCGCCCGCGAAGTTGGGATTTCAAGGCAAAAAACGCAAGACAAAATGATAGAAGACCTCAAGAAATTAGCCGCCAAGCTGGGGGCGAATGGCGTGCTGCTGACCTCCACAGGGTCTCAACCAACAGGTTCAACAGGCGGTTTTGCGGTCGGCTCTTCTTTCGGCAATGTTGGTTTTGGTGTTGCAAGCGGAAATACCGGCGAAAGAATTGTTGGGCAGGGAAGAGCCATCTATGTCTTTGAAGAATCGGCGGCAGCGCCGGTCGTTGATGGCGATTCTGCTATTGATGAATAGGCAAAGGCCGATGGTGCCTGGCGCTGAGGCATGACCACCCCCACACGGGCACGCTAGATGTAGCGCAGGTTGGGTTGCAGGCACACCAGGCGAATTTGGTAGCTGCCACCTTTGCCGGAACAATTTACGGTTAAAAACAGAGAAAAAACAACCGGGGTAATTCTCAATTCCCGGAAAAACGGGTATACTTAATTCCTGAATGATAGATTATAATAAAGCAAGGAGTATGATATGGAACTAAGTTATTCCTGGTGGAAGGAAGATGATTTCTATTTAGGCTATATTGATGAATACCCCCAGTACCCCACACAAGGGGAAAACCTGGAAGATTTGGAAAACGGGCTCAGAGAAATATACGGATGGATCAAAGACGGTACTCTAAAAATCAAAGAACAAAAAGGGATCATTAAAGTTGCATAATGAAACGGATAGAACTCGTAAAACAGCTTACCGCGAAAGGAGCGATCTTTGTCCGGCATGGCTCAAATCATGATATTTATATGCAGCCCAAAAATGGCAATACAGAACCTGTTCCACGGCACAATGAAATTAGAGAATTTATCGCAAGAAAAATATTAAAAAACCTCTCGTAACCCATTGCCCTTTTACCTTTTACCTATTACTTTTTATCTTATGAGTACCCGTGTTCGCTACGCGCCCTCGCCCACCGGCCTGCAGCATATCGGCGGCATCAGGACCGCGCTGTTCAACTACCTTTTCGCCCGTTCGCAGGGCGGCAAATTCGTTCTAAGGCTGGAAGACACCGACCGCACCCGCTCCGACGAAAGTTTTGTGCAGAACCTCTACGACACCTTTTCCTGGCTGGGCATAGGCTGGGACGAGGGGCCGGACTCGGGCGGGCCGTTTGCGCCGTACATCCAGTCCCAGCGCAGCGAGTTGTACCAGCAATTCGCCGGGGAACTGGTAAGCCGGGGACAGGCGTATCACTGTTTCTGCTCCGCCGAGCGCATTGAACAGATACGCAAGGAGCGCGAGGCGGCCCACTCATCCGAAAGCGGCTACGACCGCCATTGCAGGGGTATCCCGCAGGAAGAAGCGGCACGTCGCGCCGGGGCGGGCGAGGCGCACACGATACGGCTGAAAATCCCCCTGGGCGAGACCACCCGTTTCCACGACCACCTGTTAGGCGACATTGAATGGAAAAACGACGACGTGAACCCCGACCCGGTGCTGCTGAAATCCGA
>JAISSG010000120.1 GCA_031273185.1 Treponema sp.
CTGAAGAACATATGCAGATGCTGAAACAAACACCAGAGCGAATCGTGAAATATTTCAAAGATCCGGCAATACAATATGCCGCTTAAGTTTAAATATATATTGCCGGGTCAATAATAATATTTTTTCCACCAACATTTATGCCTCTTAATAATGCAAGATATTTTAGTTTTTCCATTAAAAACCCCTTTTTTTATTTATATTAACATTTTTATTTTTGTCAATCATTATTCCAATATTTTTCCAGATAAATTTATCACCCATTTCACATAACAATTGTATTAACCGCATCACATTTATCTCCCTGCTCCCCATTCCATCTTCCCTTTGCTCTTTGCTCTTTTCTCTTTGCCTAAGCCAGCCACGACCGCCCACGGCGCAGGGCGGCATCGGGAAATTTGTTGTTAATATTAAGTATCGCCTTTTCAAGCCGCTGATCTTTTTCCGTCCCGTCGCCAAACAGATCGGCCTGCACTGCGCCCTTTTTCTCAAGGTTCATAAGACCAGCGCCAATGAGGCGCAGCCCCCTCCCCTTTTGATACTTCTTGCGGAACAGTCCCAGCAGCCGGTCGTACAAATCGTTCAGCGTCCTGACATAAGCGGAAGCGGTTTCCCTCGCCCCGATGGTGGTAAAATCGCTGTAACGGATCTTTACCGAAACGGTGCGGCTTTGCCACTCGCTATCGAGAAGCCGCCATAGCAAAGTCTGGCACAGATCAAAGAGGGCGGTCTCGATGGCGAATTCGTCGTACAGATCATACGCAAAAGTCCGCTCGGTGCTTATCGAGTGGGTTCCGCGCTCCTCGTCAAAGGCCGCCGCCCCCTCGCCCCGCACCGCCCGGTAGAGAAACAGGCCAAAGGCCTTGCCAAAAAGCGAGGTCAGTGCGCCGAGGGAAAGGCGGTAAATGTCGTCACAAGTTTTCAGGCCGTGTTTCGCAAAGACCTCCTGCGTCTTTTTTCCCGCGCCCCAAATCTTGTCTACGGGCAGGGATCGCATAAAACGTTCCTCCCCGCCCGGCGGCACGACAAACAGGCCGTCGGGCTTGGACATTCCCGATGCGATTTTTGCCAGGTACTTGTTAGACGAAACTCCAACCGAAACGGTCAGCCCGGCTTCCCCGCAAACCCGCTCCTTGATTTTCGCGGCGATTGCCTGCGGCGGGCCCAACAGCCCCTCCATGCCGGTAATGTCGATGAACGCCTCGTCGATGGAAAGCTGCTGGACGCTGGGGGAAAAACCGGCGAATATCGCCATGATCTCGTCGGATTTTTCCCGGTAGCGGCGCATGTTCCCCCGCAGGTACACCCCGTCCGGGCAGAGCTTTACCGCCTGGACTATGGGCATCGCCGAGTGCACCCCGAACCGCCGCGCCTCGTATGACGCAGCCGAAACGACGCTGCGCAGATCACCGGGCAGGCCACCAACGATGACGGGCTTTCCCCGCAGATCGGGGCGGTCAAGCTGCTCCACCGATGCGTAAAAAGCGTCAAGGTCAGCATGGATAAAGCAGTTCACGGCACCCCCTAATGTTAAAACAATTCCCCCTGAACCTTCTGTGGCTTACCGCCCGCCTTCCCCGTATCTGCAAGCAGTGCCAAAAACTCTTCCTCATTAATGATGGGAACGCCAAGCTCGCGGGCTTTCTTGTTTTTCCCCGAGCCGGATTCGGGGTCGTTGGTAACAAGGTACGAAAGCCCCTTAACCACCGATGTTTTTGCCGATGCCCCCAGCGCCTTTATCCGCTCCTCTGCCTGACCGCGCTTCATCGATGTAAGCTCGCCGGTGAAGCAGAACGACAGGCCGCGCATCGGCTGGGAGCCTTCCTGCGGCGGCGCGGTGATGCCGATGACCCCCGCCGCCAGCACCGCGTCCATCTCGGCGGCGGTTTCTTTAAGGCTGTCAACAATAACCTTTGCGGTGATCTCGCCGAGGCCGTAGACGGCGGCAAGGTCCTCCACAGAGGCGGCGCGGAGTTTTTCCAGCGTGTCAAATCCGGCATCGGCGACCTTGTCCATGGTGGTTTCCGCCACGCCCTCGAAATCGAAACCGGCGACAAAGGCGGCAAGGGAAAGCTCCCGCTTTGTTTGAATGTGGCGAATAACTTTTGCCGCCGAAAGTTCGCCCATCCGCTCGTATGCGGCAAGCTCGTCAGCGGCAAGGGTGTACAGGTCGGCTATGCGCAGTACCCTCCCCTTGTCAAACAACTGGCGCAGCAGTTTTTCGCCTAACTCGCGTATGTCCAGCACGGAGACCCATTTTTCAAGGCGATGCAGCAGGCGTTTGGGACAGGCGGCGTTGGGACAGTACAGGCGGGTACCCGCGTCCACCAGCGCCGATCCACAGGCAGTGCAACTGCCGGGAAACTCGATCTCCTGCTCGGTTGCGTCTAACGTTACTGCCCCCTGTGGCGCAAGACCCTCGATCTTGGGGATAATTTCGCCGCGCTTTACCACGGATACTGCCGACCCGATTTTCAGCCCCATGCTGCGGATCATGTCGGGGTTGTTGAGGTTGGCACGCTGTACGGTGGTCCCCGCCAGCCGAACCGGATCGACCACGCCGATGGGGGTGTAGGTCGCCCCGGACTCGCTCCACTCCACCTGCCTCAGCACGCTGAACGCAATTTCCAGTTCAAACTTAAACGCTATCTGCTTTTCGGGGCGGGCGCGGCGCAGGTCTGCCATGTCGGTGGCAATGTCCTTGACCACCAGGCCGTCAATGTCAAAGGGAAGGCTGTCCCGTTTTTTGGCAACTTTTTCCCGGTAGGCGACGACTTCCTCTGCGCTGGCGAACATCTTTGTCTCGGTGGTCTGGAAACCCCGCTTGCCAAGCCACTCGATTTTCCGCACTTCGTCGGCAAAATAGCCGTCGTCGCCGCTTGCCGCCGCATCGTAAGCGATGAGTTTGAGGTCTTCGCAGCCGACACTGTCCTTGCGGCGCATCAGCCCGTTGGCGGCGTTGCGGCAGTTGGCCTTGGCTGCGTACTTGCCCCGCCAGACCTCCCGCGTCATGACCACCTCGCCCCGCACGCCGCCGGTAAAGGACAGGTCGAGTTGTTCCGGCACACCGGCCATGCGCCGGGCGTTGGCGGTAATCTCGTCGCCGATGACCCCGTCGCCACGGGTGATCGCCCGCACCAGCCTCCCCTTTTCGTACTGGAGTTCAAGGCTTGCCCCGTCGAGCTTGTACTGCACGACGAATTTCGGCAAAGACATTTTTTTCGCCCATGCAAGAAATTCTTCGGGGTTGGCGGCCTTGTCCTGGCTGCCCATCGGGATCAGGTGCTTTGCCTTGGGAAAGCCGTCAACGTCGGGGACAGTGCCGTCCGCCCCCACCTTGTTGATAACCGGGCTGTTGGGGGCAAGGCTTTTCAATTCGTCCCAAAGCAGATCGAATTCCCCGTCGGGAATCTCGGCCTCGCCGTTGTAGTAGGACTTTTGGTATTTGACCACCAATTTTTCAAGGTCAGCGATGCGGTTTTTATCGTTTTTCAAAAAACAACTCCCGTACTTCGTGGTTTTTTTCCAGCCCCTTTGCCTCAAAGCGCGTGCGGGGCCTCCAGCTTTGGGGCGGGGCAAAGCCGTCGCTTGTGTTAACCAGCCCAATAGTTGCGGTTAACTCAATTAGTGCCCATGACGCATAATTTTCCCAGTCCGTTACCATGTAGAGGTAGCCGCCCGGCTTGAGCTTTGTTGCCAGCATATCGGTAAAGGGCCGCTTGACCAGCCGCCGCTTGTGATGCCGCTTCTTGGGCCAAGGGTCGGGGAAAAACAGGTGTATCCCCGTCAGCGAGCACGGGGGGATCATCCGCTCAAACACCTCCACCGCATCATGCTCGACGATCCGTATGTTGGCAAGCGATCCGCGCTCAATCTCCCAGAGCAACTTGCCAATGCCCGGTCGGTGTACTTCTATGCCAAGGTAGTTTTTTTCGGGGTTGTTGCTTGCGATGGCAGCCGTGGCGATGTCCATGCCAAACCCGATCTCCGCAATGACCGGGTTGCCGTTGCCGAAAATTTCTGCAAAATTCACTTCATTGTTTGCAAAAGGGATCAGGTACTGCCCGGCAAGGGTCTCGTAGGAACGCTGCTGGGCGGCGGTTTTCCGCCCGGCCCGCAGGACAAAGCTCTTTATGTGATTCGATGGCCGGGGCGCTTCGCCTGTGCTGCGGATTGCGTCAACGGATTGCTGTGACATCGGTAAAGGCCGAGGTAAAACGCTGGGCATCCTGCGCCCACAGCGCGGCAGTCTGTGCGCTGGAAGGAATGCCCAGTTCGCTGATGGAACCGGCAAGGCTGCCAAGACTCGCCGTGTAAACGTGATAGCCCTGCCCGTCGTAACAGACAAGGCGGTTTTCCGGGTAAGCGGAGCTAACAGTATAGCGGCCCTGGCTTATCTCCAGCGAGGGAAAAGGAAAAACGGGATCTTCCGGCGCGTCAAAGCTGAAGTTGCGTTCGGATTTCTCCCCTCCCTTGTTTACCAGGACAGCCCGGTACTGGCCCCTGGGGAGGCCCTCGCCATCGCCGATGGCAATACTCCTTGAGCCGACCCATGTTCTCCCATTCTCGGTATAACTTACCCAATCATCGCTGGGGATATGCCAGCGGAGCTGTTCACGGTCATGGTACAGGTACAGATCAGCCAGGTTTTCAATGCCATCCTCGTCCTCGGCAATTATAAAAAACGAAAAATACTCGACTGGTTTGCCCCTGTCCTGATAATAGACCATCTCGATAAACCCAAAAGCGATCTTAGGCTCCGTCCGCGAACAGGAAACCGCACAAACAACTATAATTATAATAAATAAAAATTTTCGCATCATTAACACCTACTCCCCATTTCCCACATCTACCATCTCATCTCCAGTACGAGTCCTTCGCTTAATGAAAGAAGCTCCCCCGTGCCGATGGCAAAAGAAACCTTCCTTCCCTGGGAGACCACTCTCGCCCCCTGGACGTTTGACGGGTATACGGCAAGGCTTGCGCTCTGCGGCGCACTCATGCTTATCTGCAATTCATAGCCCGCACTCACCTCTTTCAAAAGGGAAATAAGGTCTGCATTTTTTGCCTGTGGCGAAGGGTCTGCAAGAACAATGCGTAATAGATTTTGATTGTCCTGGGTTAGGGATGCATGGCTACCGGTAAGATCCAGAAAGTTCAACAGCGAGGCAGTATCGTCAAATTCCAGCACGGCCTTGACAAGCAGGTCATTACCAGCCCGTGCGCCGCGTACCTCCCTTGAGGAAAACGACTTTAGATGCAGGCCCGGGATTCTGGCCAGGCTGCGCTCAAAATCCGCCCTGCCAACGGGGATTATCGGCCAGCGCTCGTTGCCGTCCAGCCTGCCGATGGATTCCAGCATCATGGGGACACGGTACTCAAGGGCCATGCTCCCGGAGCCGTTGGCGCGGATGCTGATGTCTGCCGAGGCACCGATGCAGGAATTTAAGCCCAGCACCGCAAGAAAAATAAAAAATATTGTTAATATTTTTTTCGATAATTTCATTAAAACTCCTCCGAATGGATACGCATGTCCTGGATGCGGACAGGAACCTCTTGTTCTATCATGTTGAACGCCTTTTGCAGCACCGATTCGCCAAAGACCCGCGAGTTGGAAACCAACGCGCCCCCGATCTGGGCAAACGTCAGGGAATCCTGCAGATCAACCTCGGCTGCGCTCAGGTGGAAACGGCGCTGCAGCTTGTCCCTTACCGAGCGGATGACACGCCGTTTTTCCTTGATGCTGGTAACATCGGGAATTTCAAATATCATTTGAATCATTGAAACGATCATGCTTACTCCGGTAATTCGCCCTGGTCATCGGCAACAAAGGTCTCCGCTTCAGCGCCGCTTTCCGCTTCTCTCGCCAGCCGCTCTGCTTCCTCGGCTGCCCTGGTGGCTTCGGCGGCGCGGTTAACCTCGGTAATAATCAGCCGTATCTCGCCTTTGCTGGCGGCGCTTATCCGATTATCGCCAAGAAGGCCCTCAATTGCATCAACGTCGTTAAAGCCGTCGGCCACCGCGCCCCTCAGCTCGGTTGTCCCGTCGGTTTTTTCGCTGTCCGCGACGAGAAGCACTCGGGCGATGGCAAAACGGGCCTGGGGCTTTGTCGGATCAACGCTGGTGGCGGAAAGGCCGGTATAGGCGACGCGGTACTCCTCAAGGGCCCGTGCGTACAGCTCATTGTCTTCCAATACCTGCGCGTATTCATACCGTACCTTTCCGTCAGTGTTGACGGCAAGCCAGGCCGCATAGTTGTCAATCGCCTCGGGCTTGCCCTGCTTCTTCTGGGTGCGAGCGTAGAGCAAAAGGACATCGTTGTTTTCCAGAAGGGCGAATTCATGGTTCTTCAGTATCTGCTCCGCCTCGGCGTATTTTTCCATCGCGTACAGCACCAAAGCGTAATTATAGCCGTCGTCGGCGCTTTCGGGAACCAGCGCAAGAAGCCGCTCGTACAGTGCCATCGCCTTTTCGATGTCGCCGTTTCGTATCCGCGTGTAGGCGGCGGCCTTGAGCGCCAGCACGTTGTTTGGATCGCGTTTCAGTATTGATTCAAAATGCTTTATCGCTTCCTCGTAGCGCCCGGTCGCAAAGGCAATGCGCCCCAGGTTGTACTCGGACGCGCTCATGGTCCTGTCCTTGGCCTTTGCCCGGTTCAGCCACTTCTCCGCGTCGGCGTACCTTCCCATGTCGTAATACGCCATGCCAATGGAGTAATACTCTTCCGCCGTGGCCGCCCCCCAGCTTGCGCATGAACTAATGGTAACACTAACAGTAACAATCAGAATGGTGAATAGGGAAATGGGGAATGGGGAAATGAGGAATGGGGAAATGAGGAATGGGGAATGGGGAATGGGGAATGGGGAGTGGGGGGCTGGGGTTTTCATTTCCTTCATTTGCCTGCGTTAAGTACGGTGTTTTCGATTTCCCTTAGCTGGGATCGGTAGAGCCGGGCGATGTTGTCGCCGTAGTCCGCTATAAGCTGGATGATGTTCCGGGGTTGCGCCCCGTCCATGCCGTTGATGCGATCCCCGGCATCGCCCAGGCCCGGAAGGATATACGCCTGATCGTTGAGGACGGGGTCCATCCAAAGGGTGTAGACATCGCAGTTTTCCAGGGCGCGGACAACCCGCAGAACCCCCTTGAGGGCGGAGATGGCGTTAAAAAACCGTATCGACCTTGGCTTTACACCCGCCTCCAGCAGGTACTTCACCACCGTTATCAGGCTTCCGCCCGTGGCGTTCATGGGATCGGCAAACACCAGGTCCTTGCCGTCCAGCGCCTCAAGCCTGAAAAACGAGCGGTCAAGATCGAAAATGTACTCCATGTTGGCTTCTTTTTTGGTGTCGTCGCGCTGTATCCTGAACAGGGCAAAAGGAGTCACGTAGCCGTGCGACGAGTATTCCTGTATCTCCTTGCTCATGATCATCGAGGGCAGCAAGGCCCCCCGCAGCATCACGCACATGACGGTATTTTCGATCTGGCTGTCGATGTTGGTGATCTTGTGCACCGCGTAGTTCTGCACCGGGTTGGTAACCGGGGTTTTGACGATAAGGTAGTTCTTGTTCGAGCCGTGGATGCCTCCCCAGGCAAGCTTGAACAGCATTTCATAGGCCCGCTGAATGTAGTAGATAAATTCCTGGTGCTCTGTCCGCACGTCCCGCAGCTTGGCGATAAGCCTCGATGCCTCCGGGTGGCTTTCCTGGGGGCTGAGAAAAGTATACACATGGATATTCGGCATCTGCCGGCAGATCCCCTGCATCAGGACCCCCATCTCGTTGTACAGGGAGATGAGGCTGTCTTCGCCGCCCCGCCTTTCCGCCTGGATGCCGGATCCAAGCTGGGAAAACGACTTCATCACCTGGCTGTACAGGCCGTCCATCCGGGCAAGGTTCTCCTTGTCCGGCGCGCTTAGGTATCCGTCCAGGTCCTCGGCCCTGAGAATGATTTTGCTCATTTCAGGATATAGTATATTTTGAAACAAGGCAAATTGCAAGGCAACACAAAAGGGGCCGCCCTGGTGAGCGGTCCCTTTGTAACGGCTACAGCGTTAGTAGCCATGCTCCGCCTGTCCTACAGGCCCTCGCGCATCAAATTTTTGTCCATCATTGTGCAATTACCACGCTGAATTTTATCGTTAATTCATTATGTCAAAATGAACTATTTCCTGTTCTGCCGAAGCCCCTTGAAAGCGTTTATTATTATGGGAGAAAAACTAGCGGCTATTGCAGCTATAGCTCCTCCAGTGTAACCTGATGTAGCAAGATATATACACGCCAATATCCCACCACCACCAAGCAGAAGCGTGAAAATTTGACCTATTATTGGGACAAAAAAATTGGACAGTGAAATCCTGTTTTTGGTATTAACATCAGCCGCATTATGGGCTTCCGCCATTCGCATTATACGTTCTGGAAATGAAGGATCGGCATTTTTGTATCTTTCCAAGATGACAGGATCAGGCAATGGGCCTTGGAATGTTTCATTTATTTCCTGACGGGTGAGAATAACAGACTTTTCATTTTGTTGTTGCGGATTAGCCATAAACTCCCTTCTAAGGCGTTTGCTTGCTTTCCCGCTTGGCATCCGAACACTCTCTTATGGCAAACCTCAAGGAATTTCCGGCTTGATGAAAGGAATTGGCGACACCTTTCCATGCGGAATTTGGGGAAGGATAGTCAGAATAAGGACTCGGGGAAGGGAAAAGTTGCCCAACTGAATTCATGCCCTTTGCAAAGTCATTCATGTATATAATATCGCCTGTTTTGGGAAATTTTTCAATCCCCGTGCCCTCCGTGTGAGCCTCTTCTTCCCTAAGCACAAAAAAAAGGGCCGCCCTGATGAGCGGCCCCTTTGTAACGGCTACAGTGTTAGTCTAGTAGTCCAGATTCAGCTTGAGGTCTTCTTCCGTAAGCCGCTTGCGGAATACCCAGTAAGTCCAGATCTGGTAGGCAAGCACCACCGGGACCAGACAAACCGCCACTATGGTCATCAGCGTCAGTGTGTACGCCGATGACGAAGCATTGTAGATGGTCAGGCTAAATGCCGGGTCCACATTGGACCTCAGCACGTTGGGGAACATACCGGCAAACACGGCAAAGGTAAAGAGGGGTATGGCCAGGGCGGTTCCGAGGAAGGCAAAGCCGGAGCGGCCTTTCAGGAACATAAAGATGGAGAACAACAGCGCCACCGCCGCCACCAGAGTCAAGCCCAAGGCCACAAGGCCCAGGGGACCTGCCACGGACGTACCTGCCACGGATGCTGCCAAGGATGGGCTTTCCTTGGCGAATGCTGCCAGGGGACCCATCATGGGGTTGATAAACATCCCGCTGAACAGGAATGCGCATACCAGCCACAGCACCAGCGTTATCAGCATTACCAGGAAGAAACGGGGCGCGTATTGCTTAATCCGAACCTGCAGGGCCTTGTTATCGGTCTTTATGTCGATAAACAGGCAGCCGTGGTAGCAGAACAGGGCAAGGAAGGATATCCCGCACAGTAAATCCCAGGGCTCAAGCAGGAAGAAGAACGTGCTGGGAAGCTGCTTGTCGACGCCACCAACAGGCACGCCAAAAACCAGATTGGAGACCGCTACGCCCCACAGGAGGCCCGGAAGGGCGCTACTGATAGCCAGTATTATATCCCAGCGACCTTGCCACACAGGGTCTTGCTTTTTGCTGCGATATTCAAAGGCGACTATACGGAGGATAAGGGCCAGCAACATCAGGAACAGGGCCAGGTAAAAGCCGCTGAACAGGGAGGCGTACCAATGGGGGAAGGCCGCGAAAATAGCCCCTCCCGCAGTAAGCAGCCACACTTCATTGCCATCCCAGATGGGACCCAGCGCATTGAGGATCAGGCGGCGCTCATTGTTGGTTTTACCCAAGAGGGGCAGAACCGCGCCTGCGCCGTAATCGAAGCCTTCCAGAAAGAAGTACCCCGCAAACAGCACTGCAACCAAAAGAAACCATATTGCTTGAAGAATATCGTGACTCATTATCCAACCTCCTTAACCAGCGGTAGCCGGCTTTGTTGTTATACCGGCCAAACCTTCGCGGGTGATTTTTACGACCAGTGTTATAGCGATGCCCGTCAGCACACTGTAGATAACGGTAAACCCAAGCAGAGAGATGAGTACCTGTATCGACGCACCTCCCCTCAGTACCTTGCTTACGCCCTCGTTTACCGTTTGGAGGCCATACACTACCCAGGGCTGCCGTCCCATCTCAGCCAGGATCCAGCCGCTGGTGTTGGCAATATAGGGCAGTAACATGGCGGGCAATAGCAGACCCAGGAATTTAGGATGCTTCTGCAACGTTTCATCTTTTCGCCACAGTACCGCCAGCAAGGCCATAAGCAGCATCAACGCGCCGGCGGCCATCATAAAGCGGAAGACATAGAAGACTATCCATACATTGGGTACATAATCCACCTTGCCGTACTCGGCCTCGAACTCGGGAGTCCCGTGCGTGTCGGCGTACTTTTCCTGCAGTTCTCTTTTGACATTGTTGATGCCAAACAGTCCGCCGTGGAACAGGAGTTTCATCACCCCGGGAATGGGGAGGGGTATTTCAAAGGTGTTCTTCCCTTCCGCCTTATTGGGAATAGCAATGATGGGCCAGTAGACATTATTTTCCGTACCGGATTCGGGAGTGTCCCACAGCGCGTCAGCCGCCGCCATTTTCATCGGCTGCTCATCTGGTCCCGCTACGAAACCGGCCTGGATGACCCCGGTGGTGAATAACGCCACAATACCGATACACGCAAATGCCGCCCCCTGCTTAAAGGCCTTGCCAAACAACTGCGTGTCACGGCCCTTGGCTATCTGATAGGCCGTTATGCCCAGCACAAAAAAGCCCGCCGTGGTCAGCGCCGCAGAGAATACGTGGAGATACTGGTAGAGAACATGGGGAGTAAACAACCCAAAAATATTGTGCAACTGCGCCCGGCCATCTACGATTCTAAATGCCGACTCAAGCGGCGGGCTCTGCATGAAGGAGTTGGCGGCAAGTATCCAGAGAGCGGATATGGAAGTGCCAAACGCCACCAGCCAGATACAGGCCAGATGTACCTTCTTGGACAATTTGTCCCAGCCGAAAACCCACAGACCCAGGAAGGTGGATTCAATGAAAAAGGCCAATAAGGCCTCGATAGCCAGCGGGGCTCCAAAAATATCCCCCACATAGCGCGCATATTCGCTCCAGTTCATGCCGAATTGGAATTCCTGCACGATACCCGAGGCGACACCCATGGCAAAATTGACAAGGAACAATTTCCCCAAAAATTTTACCAGCTTCTTTTG
>JAISSG010000136.1 GCA_031273185.1 Treponema sp.
GTTTACGTGAACGAACATTGAGAACAGTCAGAAAACTTATCAAGTCTTTCAAAATTGATGGTTCGGAGATAGCGTCGGCTTTAGCGATCGTGTGAAGTTATAGGCAAGAGAAGAGAGAAAAGAGAAAAAAGGTAAGGGAAGAGGGAAATATTTTCCTAGCAACGAATTGACTTGTGGAGTATCTCCTATAGAAACATTTAAATTATCTTAAACTGAAGTTTCCGAACAACGCTAATATATTCAAAGGCAGGAATTTGTATTGTTTGAGTTGTATTGTTTGAGTCTGGCTTAAAAATATAGCATTGCCATTTAGATCATTTTGTTTGCGTATATCTTTTATCAGATTATTCCTTAAATATAAAGAACATTTTTGCATTGAAAAGTGAATTTATATTCTCTTCTGCAAGCGCGGTATTTTGCCTGACTGTTTTGCTAATCCCGCTGCCGCTTGACGATCACGCGCTTGCCGTCTTTCGGGGGGCGGCCCCTGCGCGGCTTTTCCGGCCCCCCTGCGGGCCCCGGCCCCCTGTCGTCGCCGTGGTGCCTGCCGCGCTTTTCGTGCCTGCCGTCCGCCTCGCTGTCGCCGGCATCCCGGGCGGCGGCTTTGCTTGCCCGGCGCCGTTCGCGCATCTCCTTCTCAAGGACACGCAAAGACTCGTCAAAGCCCTTGAGAAATTCCTGGAGGTCTTCGGCAAACAGAATCACCGACTGGCGATCAAAGCCGCCGGTGTCGCGGTTCTTGCTCTCTACTATATTGAGGTAGAGGTCTCCCATGCGGTTTTCCTTGACGTTGAAAAAGTACGTCCGATTCGGCAACAATACCCGTGTCGAAAAAAGCTCTCCCCGCAGTCCCATAGTTACTCCTGTTTGCCTGCCCGACTGTCAGCTTCCGTCGTCATGCGGCGCTGCCAGTCGATAAGGTCTCGTTCTATCTGCCGGTCCGATCCCTCGGCGTCGGCTACAATGCGGAAGATCGGCTCGGTGGCGGATCCGCGCATCCATATCGAGGCGATGTCCCTGCCCCCGGCGTTCTGGAAGCATATCTTCAGCCCGCCCTTGCCGGCCTCGCCGAAACGGGCGATTCCCCTGCGCTCCTCGATGCCGTTGTACGCCGCCGCCTCCCAGCCCTGTATGCCGTAGCGGGTCTTGAGTTCGTCCCTGCGGCTTTCCCACTCGCGCAGGAAGATTCCCTGGTAGCGGTTTTTTAGATCGGCGTGGTCGGCGCATGCGATTTTCAGCACCGCCTCGTGGGCGACTGCGCTGGTGGTGACAAAGGGGGGCAGGCTTGCGATAACGTCGGCAAGGCTGTAGCCGGGATCGTACTGCTGACCGGACGCTGTGCACCACAACTCGAAAAGCCCCGGCTTGCCGCCTTCTGACCGCAGTGAAAGGAGCTTTGCCAATGCCAGCACGGTATGAAGCGGATCGCGCACCGCCGACGGGTGGGTGATACTGCCGCCGTTGGAGGCCTCGCCAAGTATACGCACCGTGTAGCCGTCTTCCCTCAGCTTTCTCGCCAGGCCCACGACGTTGGCCTCGCCGACCTCGGCGCGAAAAACCGATGCGCCAAAGGCGGCGGCGATGCGCTCTATCCGCAGGGAACTGGGGTCGTTAACCACCACGGCTACCTTGGGCCGGGCCCTGCCGCCGTCAATGGCAATTTGCCCGGCCCATACAAGCTGGGCAAGCTCGGCGACGCAGGCAAGGGAAAAAACCTCCTGCGCCTCAAGCGCCCGCGCCTTGAGCAGGGCCTCGTCCCAGATGACGAGGTTGCCCCGGTCGCCGTCGCAGTCCGGGACGTAGCCAAAGACGAACGCGGGGTTGCGGCGGTGCAATTCCTCAAGAAAGGCGCAGCAGGGGTCAAGGGATTCCCCCTCCGGGACTATGCGGTGGGCAATCTCCCCCGGTTCTGCGTTTATAGCGGCAAATTGAATCCCCAACCCGGTAAAAAAATCCCGATCTATGGAAACACACCTCGCCGAGCCATTAAAGTCGCAGCACACGCCGAGCGGCCGCTGTGCGATGCCCCGCTTGAGCGTCCCGACAATGTCGGGCCCGACGATGCCGCCCCACGCCACCTCTTCGCTAAATCTAAAATAAGCGTCCCAGGCTTCTTGCTTGTTCGCCGCCTCGCCCCCATCCCCCATTCCCCATTCCCCATTCCCCATCCCCCATTCCCCACCCCCCAACATGAGCGAACGAAAATCTTCAGTAAGCCTCCCCGCTTCCTTCGCCGAGAGCACCCCGCCATCTGCAAGGCCGAACTTAAGCCCGTTGTGCCCGACGGGGTTGTGGCTTGCGGAAATGTAGACAAAGCCCAGGCTTCCCGGTTGCGCCTGACAGCCAAGGCTGCGCGCCCATGCCATGATTTCCGGCGCGGCGACGACCCCGGCGTAACGTGCCTGGCAGCCGGATGCCTCCAGCGCGGGGATGATTGCCCCGGCGATGGCTCTGCCGGTTGGCCGGGTGTCGCAGCCGACCAGCGCCAGGGGGCGGCTGCCTTCGCCGGCGAGACCGCGCAGGTATTCGGCAAACGCCACGCCTGCCCCGGCTGCGATGATCGCATGGGCCCCGCTGATGTCGCCTGTCCTGCCTTCCTCCCCGCCCGACGCGGCAAATACCCCGCGCCAGCCGGAATGCGAGAGGATCATGGCGGAAAGGGCTTGTCGTACCTCGGTCAGCGCAACCATGCAAGGCAGTATACATGGTTCTCTTGCTATTTTCTACTGGCAATGCTTAGATAGGGAATGAGTTTTTTCTGCCTGTTGTGGGTGCCGCTGCTGTACCTGTTGAGGAGCCCGGGTGCTTCCTCCAAGGGGGGCGGGTACCTGTGGGCGCTGTTGCTGGGCTGCGCGGCCACTGTCTTGCAGTACTTTGCCGGCCCCCTCGTGCCGCCGGGCGAGTTTGGCCTTTCCCGCTGGCTGGGCGGCTTTATCGACATCGCCAGTTTACCTGTCCTTCTCCCGCTTGTGGCCTGCCGCCTGCTCATCAAGCTGAAAGTCTTGCCTGGCGGCACGGACCATGCCGGTTTTGCCCTGCTGTACCTTGTCCCCCTGGCCGCCTACCGCTCGGTAACCTGGAGCAGCCCCGGCTTTCCCGAGTACCTTGTCGTCGTCCCCCTGCTGTGGACAGCGCAAGCGGTAGGCATACCCTTCTTTCTGGGCCTCGTCGTAAAGCATACCCGATGGCACGTTGTTTTCGCCCTGTCCCTCGGCGTTTCGGCCCTGCCGGTAGCCGCCGCCACATCATGGTGGGCGTTTTACTGCCAGCGCCCCCTAATGGGCCTTTCGCTGCTGGTAGCGAGCCTTGTCCCCGCAACCGTCTCGGTCGTTTTGGATTTTCTGCGAAAAGGGGATCGGGGATTGGAAACCGGGGAACAAGACGTGTATCCGAATCACCGAAGTGAAACCCGGGAGCAATCCGGCAGGCCGAACGACAACCCCCGTTTCCCGTTCCCCATTCCCTAATCCCTTTCTACCTACACCCGTCCCGCCGACCCAAGCACGTTCTGGTTTTTGTGGGCGTAGAGTTTTTTCAGCTCGTCACGCGCCGGGCCCAGAATCTTGCGGGGATCGAACTCGTCGGGCTTTTCGGTAAGCACTTTGCGGATAATCGCCGTCATCGCCAGCCGCCCGTCGGAATCGATGTTTATCTTGCAGACGGCGCTTTTTGCCGCCTTGCGGAGTTGCTCTTCGGGGATGCCAACCGAGTCGGTCAGCTTGCCGCCGTACTTCTCGATCATCTGCACATACTCGATTGGCACCGACGAGGAGCCGTGCAGCACGATGGGGAAGCCGGGGATTTTCTTCTCGATTTCCTCAAGGATGTCAAAGCGCAGCGGGGGAGGGATAAGGATGCCGTTGGCGTCCCTCGTGCACTGCGACGGCTTGAACTTCGCCCGCCCGTGGCTCGTGCCGATTGAAATGGCAAGCGAATCAACCTTGGTCTTGCTGACAAAATCAATCACTTCTGCCGGCTGGGTGTAGTGGCTGTGCTCGGAGGACACGTCGTCCTCGACCCCGGCCAGCACCCCCAGTTCCCCCTCGACCGTCACGTAGTCTTTCTGGGAGTGGGCGAATTCGCAGACATTTTTGGTCAGCGCCACGTTTTCCTCGTAGGGCAGGTGGGAGCCGTCGATCATGACCGAGGAGAACCCCGTTTCGATACAGTCCTTGCACAGCTCGAAGCTGTCCCCGTGGTCAAGGTGCAGGACGATGGGGATGTCGCAGCCCAGCTCGTGGGCATATTCCGTCGCGCCCTTGGCGATGTTTTTCAGGATGTTCTGGTTGGCGTACTTGCGCGCCCCGGATGAAACCTGGAGGATAACGGGCGACTTGGTCTCCACGCAGGCCTG
>JAISSG010000168.1 GCA_031273185.1 Treponema sp.
ATTGAAATAATGGATGATAAAATAATAAATAAAAATAGTATTTCAGAATCCAGTGTAAATATTTCAGAAATAAAATATTTGATAGAGTTAAAAAATAATTATGTAATAAGTATAAATGATGTAGCTTCATTAATATTACCAAAAAATATTGAAAGTAAAAACATTGTTGGAATAATAAAACAAAAAAATAATTTAGATATAGTAGATGATACAAAATGGAAATGGTGAAAAGTGGCAACGCGCCGTCCGTCTTGTGCTTCCCCCGGCTTTCGTGCTGACCTGGCGCATCATTTTCAATAAAAGCCGTCGTAAGGAGCGGCTATCCAACTGCGTGTTTTCATTGTGCTGAAAAGAGGCGTATAGTTTACGGATCGCCCTATAGTCCCTGGCGGCCCTGCGAGAGGCCTTCTTCAAAAGCCTGCGGTCAAATTTTCCTCGACAAATCCCCCCGATGGGGTTACAATTGAAAAATGCAGGCTTCTTTCGTTCAAAAGCAGCAGCTTGGGTTCAAAATGAACCCGCAGGCGTTCCAGAGCCTGAAGCTGATGGAACTGCCTATTGTCGATTTAAGGGAAAAAATCGAGGAGGAGCTTGAGCGAAACCCTGCCCTGGAGGTCCTGAAAGACCCCAGCACGGTAACTCTGGACGAATCGGAGCCCCCACGGAAGGAATTGGAGGAGTATTTTGAGGCCAGCTCGGACTCCGGCTTTGCCTACGTCAGCGCCGCCGCGGCTGCCGCGTCGGACGCTCACCACCAGTTCGTGGAGGGGGTGCTTAACCGCCCGGAAACCCTCCAGCAGCACCTGCTGTGGCAGTTGCAGTTGGAGCCGGTTGACGACGAGCTTCGCGCCATTGCCGCCATTTTAATACAGAACCTTGATGACGACGGCTTCCACAAGGAGCCGCCTGAGGCCCTTTTTGAAAAAAGCCTGTTTGATGGGCTTCCGCCGCCCGGCATGGGCGAGCCCCGCCTGGGCGAAGCGATGCGCCTCGTCCAGATGCTCGATCCTCTGGGCTGCTGCACCGCCGATTTCCGCGAGTCGCTGCGGGTGCAGGTCGCCCTGCTCCGAGACGCTCCCGCCTGCATGGAATGCTCGCTGGAACACCTTGAGCTTTTTGAGCGGGGGAAATTTTCCGAGGCGGCACGGAAAATGGACTGCGGCGAGGACGAGGCCCGCGCCTGCTTCAATTTTATCAAAAAGCTGTCGCCGTATCCCGGCAGGCGTTTTACCGCCACGGAGATCCGTTTCGTGATCCCCGACATCCGGGTTGCCAGAAAAAGCGGTGCTTCAACCGAGGGCGGTTTCGAAATAATCATCAACGACGAGGTGATTCCCGTTCTGGGAATCGATCCCTTCTTTGAGCGGTTCAGCCCCAAACCCAGGGACCGTGATACGGATGCGGCAAACCGCCCGGCGCGGGAATTTGCCAGGGAAAATGTCAGGGAAGCGAGGCAGTTTATTGGCTCGATTGCCATGCGAAACCACACGATAAAAAACGTGGCGAAGAAGATAGTCCAGCGGCAGAGGGCTTTTTTTGACAATGGCCCCCAGTACCTGGTGCCGCTGACGTTAGGCGACATTGCCGAAGAGCTGGGCGTGCACGAGGCGACGGTGTCCCGGGCGGCCAACGACAAGTACATGCAGACCGAATGGGGCATTTTCGAGATGCGCTATTTTTTCACCAACGCAATCAGCGGCACGGGATCGTCCGGCTCCCGATTTTCAAAAGAGGCTGTCAAGGCGATCATCAGGGAACTTATCGGCACGGAAAAAAGGAGGCTGTCAGACATTGAGATAACGGAGCTACTGGAAAGGCGCGGTATTTCGCTTGCCCGCAGGACGGTCGCAAAGTACCGCAAGGAGCTTGACTTGGGTTCTTCATACAACCGCTAACGGAAAAAAACACAGGAGGCAAAAATGAACACGGAAATCAAATCGCTGCATTTCAATCTCCACGATGACGCGAAGGAGTATCTCAACAAGAAGATTGATCGTATCCACAACGCCGAGAACATGATTGTGGATCTCCTTGTTACCCTCAAGAAGGAAAAGGACTTTGAGGCCGAGGCCACCGTCAATTTTCGGTGGGGCGTTTCGGTGCATGTTAAGGAAAATGATTTTGAGCTTCTTGCCGCCATGGACAAAATGATGGACAAGCTCAATGCGAAAATAATTAAAGAGAAGGAGAAGGTGAAAGAGAAAAGGTGAGATGGGGAATGGGGAATGGGGAATGGAGAATGGGGAGTAGGGTTTTGTTTTGATTATCAAGGGTACTCCCGTGGTATTTCAGAGTTACGCCGCTGATTCCCAAACAACAACCCTAGTCCCTAGTCCCTAGTCCCCAGTCCCTAGCCCCCAGTCCCCATATTCCGTGGCTGCTTCCGCTGCAAGTGACTCGCCGACGCTGCCTGGCCGCTTGGTGCGGCGCGTCAGTGTCTGCTGGTGAGCTTTGCGGTCTTCAAGGGCAAGCTGGGCGGCGGCTCGTACCGCTTTTGCGGCGGCGAGGCTTATGCGGCAGTGCTCGGCAAGTTCCAGCGGCTCTGCCCTGGCGATGTCCGCAATGCTGCCGAACGCCTTCATGATTGCCGCTGCCCGCTGTTTGCCGATGCCCTCCACCGATTCGAGGGCGGGGAAGTAAAGGTCCTTTGAGCGAAGCTGCTGGTTGAAATTGGTGGCGAAACGGTGGGTTTCGTCGCGGACGAATTGCAACACCTTGAGTGCCTCGGAACTGCGGGCCAGCACCAGCGGCCCTTTTGCCTGGGGCAGCCAAAGTTCCTCCTCCCGTTTCGCCAGGCCGACAATGCCGATGTCCATGCCAAGCTGTTCCATCACCCCGCTGGCGGCGTTTACCTGGCCGATGCCGCCGTCAATTAAAATGAGGTCGGGCAGTTCCTTCCCCTCGCGCAGTAGCCGGGAATAGCGCCGCTCTACGGCCTCGCGCATGGCGGCGAAATCGTCAACCACGCCGATGACGCTGCGCAGCTTGAAGTAGCGGTAATTTTTTTTGTCGGGGACGCCGTTTTTGAACGAGACAAGCGACGCTACGGGATGCTTGCCGTCAAGCTGCGAGATGTCAAAGCCCTCGATCCGTTCCGGCCTGCCCGTCAATTCCAGCACGCGGGCAAGCTCGTCCAGGGCGGGACCTGCGCCCCGTTCCCTTAAGCGTTTGCGGAGGTCTTCCTGGGCGTTTTGGTGGGCCATTGCCAGAATCGCCGCATGGCGCTTTTCCGAGGATCGCAGCAGTTCCGGCTCGCAGTTAAGCTGGGTTTTGAACCAGTTTTGCAAGGGACCGGTGTCTGCGCCACTAGTGTCGGCACTACTAATGGCGGCGACGTTAGCGGTAATTGGTTGCAGGTAAATTTTTGGCGGCGGCGGGCGGGCAGGGTCGTAGTACGTAGTGATAAACAGTTCCAGCGATTCGGCCTCGTCCGCCGCGGAACGGGTACGGTACAGTTCCCTGCCGGTCATCTTGCCGCCCCGCATGGAAAAAATGTTGAAGGTTGTCAGTACCCCCTCGGCGGCCCATGCGATGTAGTCCCTGCCCTCGGGGTCGAGGTCCACCACGGCGCTGTCCTCGCCGGCAAGCGCCTCTATCGCCCGGATTGCGTTCCGCAGTTGCGCCGCCCACTCAAACTGAAGCCCCTGTGCCGCCTCGCGCATCCTTGTGCCAAGGTCGGCGACCAGCGGCGTGGTCTCACCGGCAAGCAGCCGCTGCACCTGCTCGACGTGCTGGCGGTATTCCCCGGCGCTTATCCTGCCGCAGCATGGCGACTTGCATCGCCCGATGTGGTAGTACATGCAGGGGCTTTTCCGGGGGCGCAGCCTTCGGCACTTACGCAGGGGGAACAGCTTGTCGATAATATCCAGCATGGCATCGACTTTTTGCACGTCGGCGAACGGCCCGTAATACTGGCTCTTGTCCTCGATGATGCGGCGGGTTCGGAAGATGCGGGGGAAGTCCTCATGGGTTATCCGTATGACGGGGTATGATTTTCCGTCCTTGAGGTTTATATTGTACTTGGGCGAGTGCTGTTTGATCAGGGTGTTTTCAAGGAGCAGCGCCTCGTACTCGCTGGCGACGATGATCGTTTCGATGGCCCGGGCGTGGCGGACAAGGGTAGCGGTCTTGATGTCCTTGCCGCCGGAGAAATAGGAGCCAAGGCGGTCCCGTAGCGACTTTGCCTTGCCGATGTAGATGATCTGCCCGTCATCGTCCTTCCAGAGGTACACGCCCGGCAGCCGGGGCGCATCGCGGGCAGCGGCTTTAAGGCTTTCCAGGTAGCCGTGATCGTTCATTTCGGGCCGTTTTTAGCCGATAAAGTAGTAGGATTTATGAAAAGCAAAGCCTTTTTCATGGCACTAGTGTACCTTGTTTTCTCGGTTTCAGGTAGCCTGTACGGTGTCGGGGAAAAGACCATCAAAATCAGCGGCGATTCGCTGTGGAAGATGGCTGATTATCGCTCCGGCATTGCCGAGATGAGCCTGGTGAGGCCCCAGACCGTGCTGGCGCTGTCGTCCGCTCCGGCCCTGGGGGACGCTGCCGCCGTTCATGCAGGCACCGCCGACTATGCTGGCGCGGGCATCAGGCTGGATATGGCCCTTTCCTTCGACGAGGGCCAGCCTTCGCTTTTTGGGGATTCCACCGGCCATTACGGAGTGGCCACTTCGCCGTCGCTAATGGCGGTTGACCGGCGCTATGCCCGTATCGGTTACGGGGCCGCCCTTTTCTCCGGCACTTCGAGGGCGGGAAATGCCCCCACCGGCGGACCACTGGTGCTTGATGCAAAGAGCGGCGCCGCCCTGTTCGCCCCAGGCAACCGCATTGGCGACTTCACCCTTGAATTCTGGCTCCACCCCCTCAACATGGAAAACGGCGAGGAGATTCTTTTGTGGACCTCCGCCAGGTCGACTGGCGCTGCGTCAAGCTACGCCCTGCAGCGTATACTCTGCGTGGCCTCAAGAAACCGCCTCCAATGGTCGTTCCTCAATTTCTTTGCCTCTCCCGACGGCTCAAGGCACATCGACATAAGCGTCAGCGGCGTTTCGCCGGTGGTCCCCAAAAAATGGAGCCATCACCTTATCCGCTTTGATTCGGGTACCGGCCTTGTCGAGTACTTGGTGAACGGCAACTCTGAGTCGATTGAATACGCTACCTCCACGGGGCGCGAGGGCGGAGAGGTTTTCAGCCCTATCGCCGGGAAGGGCGGCAGTTTTGTCCTGGGCAGCGGCTTTTCGGGAATGATGGATGAGTTCAGGATTCACGGCGGCTATGTTCCCAGGGCTGCCGTGCGGAAGTACTCCGTGGCAGGCGGAAGGATTGAAACCAGCGCCATTGACCTTGGCGCGGGGAGCAACGGCGTGCAGATGGTCGAAGCATCCGGCGGCAGAACCTCGATACTGGACGCAAGAATATCGGGAGAGTACCGGCAGAACGGGCGCTTCCGTTTTTCCGACGATTCCGAAATGCAGTTCTTCATCCGCGCCTCGGACAATCCCTACCGCTGGGATGAACCCTGGGTGCCGGTAACCCCCGGCTCCGATCTTGGCGAAAGCGTCAAGGGGCGCTATATTCAACTGGCGGTTGATTTCTATCCTTCATCTGACGGCGAAGCGAGCCCCTACCTTGAGGAATTACGCATAACGTACCTTCCCGACGAGCCGCCCCTGCCCCCTGCCCAGCTTACCGCGGTGGCAATGGACGGCGCGGTTCAGCTTCAGTGGCGAGGGAGCCCGAACCTGAGCACCCAGGGCTACCTCGTTTACTACGGCACTTCAGGCGACGATTATTTTGGGGAAGATTCCGCGCTTGGGGTTTCACCCATAAACGCGGGCAATCGCACCAGTATTCTGATTGACGGTCTGAAAAACGGCACCCTGTATTACTTCCGCGTGGCGGCGTACAGCCATGTAAATCCGGAAACGGCGCGGTTCCATGCCGGGGAATTTTCCCGCGAGGTGCGGGCCAGGCCCCTGCAGGGCATGGGCGCGGCGCAGTTCAGTGCCGCATTTTATTGACGAGCGGAGCGAGATCGCGGTCATTGCGCGCATATCTATACGATGCAGGGAGAGACCTGAGCGAATTTAAGGGTTATATTGTTGTCCTCCGTAATCTATCTCGTGTTATGCGAAATTGTTGCTGGATTTTATTAAGAAAATAATATTTTAAATAATAAATATTGACAAAAAATAAAAGTCAAACAGAATCAAGCATGGAAAAAGAAGAATATATTCGTAAATTAAAACAACTCATAAAAAAATATCATCCAGATTTATGTAAAGATGTATATTTGGAAAGAATGTATAATGAAATAACAATAAAATTGAATCAAAAATTAAATCAAGTTAGAACTGGAAACAACATAAAAGAAAATATTATTTATAAAAATCATGGAAAAATAAATTTATCCCGGAATAAAAACATGCAAAGTTATGAATATTATAAATTGGGGATAAAATTTTATAAAAATATACACCATAACCAATTTTATAAAAGAAATGCTGATGGAACATTTGAGCCAAAGACATATGATGAACAATTAAAATTGTTAAATAAAATATTTATTTCATTTAATATTGCTGAATATTATTTTACAAAAGTAATAATGGAATATCCAGAATCAGAATGGACAGATGATGCAAAAGAAAAAATAAAGTTATTAAAAAAATTATACAAAAGTTATGAAAATGTAAATATTGAAGATAATAATAAAATAATTTGACTATTAAGTTGGTGCAGGCTCCGCCAATTCCCGATAAGTAATGGTTGGTGAGGTCATACAGGCATTTATCAACCGGTTAAATAATTGCCCTGAAAAGTGCCGGCGGTTAAATCGAAAACTATACTCATTGAGATATGCCGGTAAATGTTT
>JAISSG010000169.1 GCA_031273185.1 Treponema sp.
CGGCAGGGCATCACGCTGTTTGGCGATGGCGGGCCCCATGTTCTCCTGATAGTCAAAGGCAAACTCGGCGCTGCCCGATCCCACCAGCACCAGCCCCCCGTTCTCCGGCGGCTGGACGATTTCCACGCTCAGGCCCTCGTCGGCGAACCAGCCCTTGTCCAAAGCGACGTACAGGCCGGTGTGGTTGGTGTTGGGTGTCCAGTCCAGCACCACGCGAATTTGGTTCGCCGTCCTGCCGCCGCAGCCGATCAGTGCCAGCGCGGTGATGATAAACACCGGTAATAGTCTGTTTTTCGTGTCTGTTCTCCTCTATTATTGTTGGTGTTCCAGGGCACTACAGCCCGTTCGATGATTCCTATCAGCTTTAGCAGCACGATACTAAGCACCGACGTGAGCAGTATCGCCGCAAACATTTTGTCAAACGAGTACGAGCGCCTGACGCGGATCATGTACACGCCCAGCCCCGCGTCGCCGCCCAGCCACTCGGAGATCACCGCCCCGATTATCGAGTAAGAGCCGGAGATTTTCAGCCCGGAAAAAAAGGCGGGCAGACCTTGGGGCAGTTTGACGAACCGGTATACCTGCCGTGCCGATGCCCCCATCGACTTGAGCAGCCGGATCGCATCGCCGTCTGCCCGGGCAAACGCCCCCAACAGCCCGATGGTCATGGGGAAAAAGCAGACGAGGAACACCAGCGTGATTTTCGGGGCGACACCGATGCCCATCCATAAAATGAGCAGGGGGGCAATGGCGATGGTGGGTATGGTTTGGGTCAGCAGCAACAGCGGCGAAAGCGACTCGCGCAGCAGGCGGTTTGCGTCCATGGCAATCGCCAGTACAAACGCCGCCGCCGCCGCCAGCGCAAGCCCCGCCAGCGCTTCCAACAGCGTGCGCCAGAGGTGGCTCATCAGCAAGGGGAAGTCCGAGGCGAGGGCTGCCGACACCCGCAGCGGGCTGGGCAGCATATAGCCCGGCACAATGCCGCTCATGCTGAGCAGTTGCCAGAACAGCACCAGTGCCGCAAGGGGAAGCCACTGCCGCAGGGCGAGGTGGGGAGTGGGGTTGTTGTTAGGCATTGTGTTTTGTTGTTTTTTCATCGATAGACCAGACCCCGCTGTTGGGGTTGTACGCCATCTTCATGTAGGTCAGCAAACCTGATGCCCCCTCGCGTATGCAGATGCGCTGGCATTCCGCCGCTATCTCCATGAGCCGGTCGAAATTTCCTTCAATGGTTGTTTCAAAGGGGCCGACGACTGATTTCAGCCCGGTGCCTTTGATGTACGCAATCACCTTGTCCACGATTGCCAGCACCTCGTCGCCCGCCACCGACTGTGGCAGCACCTGTATGGCAAGGCTCGCTTCCGGCTTATCCATGCTTCCTCCATAAAAAAACGCCTCCGGGCATAGCGCGAAGGCGTTTAATCGTCGTTAAACATCTCCCTCCGCCGGCATTACCCGGTTCAGGTTCAAGGGTTCCGGGCGCCAATTCGCCCAATCTCAGCCGAAACTATCCAGCACCCCTGTTATAGTTTTGTCCTTCAATGTATAATGCGGTCTAGCAAAAGTGTCAAGGGAGAATAGCATCGATGAAAATTATCGGAATCAATGGCAGTCCCCGCAAGGACTGGAATACTTGCTTGATGGTCAAAGAGGCCCTCAAGGGCGCGAAATCAAACGGGGCGGAAACGGAATTGGTGAATCTGTATGATATGTCTTTTCAAGGCTGCATAAGCTGTTTCGCGTGCAGGAAAAAAGACTTTATCGGTCCCAGGCGTTGCGCGCTTGCCGATGATATGCTGCCCGTTCTGAGCAGGATACTCCGTTGCGACGGCCTTGTTATCGGCTCTCCTGTTTACTTTGGGGAAGTCAGTTCCTCCACAAGGGCGTTTTTTGAACGGCTTGCCTATCCCTGCGTCACCTATCGGAAAGAAGGCGGCACGTTTTCCGACAGCCGCCTGCCGGTTCTGTTGATTTACACGATGAACGCTACCGAAGAGCAGATGAAAGAAAACGACTACGATTCCAGGTTTGCCTTCTACGAGAAACGCTTTACCTCGTTTTTGGGCGGCCCCGTAAAGACCCTGGCTGTTACCGAGACGCTGATGACCAACGACTACAGTAAATACGAAATGTCGATGTTTGACGAGGCTGCCAGAAAAAAAAGGAGGGAAGAGGTTTTTCCCCTGGATTTGGAAAAAGCGTTTGACATGGGTGCGGACCTGCTCAGTGTTACGTGCTGACACCCAGGCGCGGCTGCGGCAATGCAAACAGAAATACAAGGGGCATGTATGAGCGAATCTTCTACCCGTATCCCCAGCCGCCAGGAAGCGGCAGCAGGTGACACCTGGGACCTATCCAAACTTTTCGCAAGTGATGCCGCATGGTACGACGGCCTTGCAAGCTATGAGCAGATGGCGGAACGGATACCGTCTTTCCGTGGCACGCTGGGCACATCGGCGGAAAGCCTTGCCGCATATCTGGACTTTAGCCGCGACTTGGGCATACTCGGCGAACGGCTGTACTACTATGCCGATTTGCGGCAGACCGAGGACGAGGGCTCCGGCGATGCGCGTACCATGTGCGGCAAGATCGTCATGGCTGCGGCAAAGGCCCAGGCCGCTGGCGCATGGGAAGGGCCGGAGATACTTGCCATTCCCGACAAGGACATGGAAGGGTTTCTTGTCCATCCCCGCATCGCCGACTACCGCATTTACTTACAGCGTACCCTGCGCTACCGCCCCCACATTTTAAGCGACAAGGAGGAGCGGATCGTCGCCCTCCACGCCGAGGGGGAAGGGGCGGTGAACGATACCTTTTCCGTGCTGACCAATGTTGATTTTGATTTCGGCCTTATCGACACGCCGGAGGGGAAAAAGCCCCTGTCCCAGTCAACGTGGTCGGTGTTTATGGAAAGCCACGACCGAGATTTACGCTGTCGTGCCTACAATGCGTTCTATCAATGCTTTGAATCGCACAAGACCACTCTGGCAAGCCTCTATTCCGGCTCGGTGAAGCAGGATGTTATCAAGGCGCGGATCAGGGGCTACCCGTCGGCGCGCGCCGCCGCATTGTTCCCCGACGATGTCAGCGAGACGGTGTACGACAACCTTATCGC
>JAISSG010000018.1 GCA_031273185.1 Treponema sp.
CTGTTCATGGTAAAACTCCTTGGGAAAAAAGATGGCTCCGCCAACGGCAGAGTTAGGGAAAATTTTGCTGTCAAAGGAAATACAACTGGCAGTGTGTGCTAAATCAATCTCGGGGGGGGGGGGGGTAACACTTGTGTAGTAAAAAACGTCTGCCGTCATGCAAGCACCCCCTTTGCAAAAAAGTAACTTTTACTCGGCAACGCCGAATCTTGCCTGAATCATGCGCCTGCTGGCGGTTTTTGTCAAGCGGAAAATGACAAAAAGTGATCGCCGCTGAAAAAAAAATTGCGCCGATTTTCCTTGACCAGAAGGCCGCATTTTAGTATTTTTGAGATAACCATAGTTAGGGGTGAGTGATCTCTTTATTTCATAACGGGAAGAAAAATGTCCATACAGCAATTCGAATCGAGAGAAAACGGGGAATTTGAGGAAACCGCCCAGGCAGGGGAAAGCGGCGATTCTGTCCCGAAAGCGGCGGAAGGCGGCGACCTGGCTGGCGAAAACCCCGCCGATTGGTCTGAATCAGCCGAAGAAGGCGACGCGGCGATGGAATTTGCCAGAGCAGCGATGGCCGAGGGCGAAGAATGGCCGGATGAGGCGGACGAAGACGGAAAAATCGCCGAATTTGAGGCAAAAACGGCGGAACTGGAAGCTAAATCGGAAGATTTAGCCGCACAGCTTGCCGAAGCCCGCGATCAACTGCTGCGAAAAGCCGCCGATTTTGAGAATTTCCGCAAAAGGATGAACCAGGAGAAGCAGGGAGCCATCGAATTTGCCAACCAGAGCTTGCTGCTGGACATTATCCCGGTAATCGACGACTTTGATCGGGCGATCCAGTCGGCGCAGGCATCGGCGGAACTCGCCGAACTGCCGGCGGGGAAGGCGATGCTGGACGGTATTGCCATGATCGAAAAGCGGCTGACCGGCCAGCTTGAGGCGAAGTGGGGCCTCAAGCGGTTTATCTCCGTCGGGGAGCCCTTTGACCCCAACATCCACGAGGCGATGTTCATGGAAAAGTCCCCCGATATCGAGGAGCCGGTCGTTCAGGAGGAGTTTGCCAAGGGCTACATGCTCAAAGACCGGGTTATCCGTGCCGCCAAGGTAAAGGTGCTTATGCCCGGAGAGAAAGGGGACTAGGGATCAGGGACTAGGGAACGGGGAAAGATTGCGGATAACTACCCCAGTCCCTATTCCCCATTCCCCATTCCCTAATTATAATCACAAGTAAGGAGAACAAAAAATGGGCAAAATCATTGGTATCGACCTGGGAACCACCAATTCGTGCGTGGCCGTCCTTGAGGGCGGGGAGCCGGTGGTCATTCAGAACTCGGAGGGAGGCAGAACCACCCCCTCCATTGTCGGCTTTACCAACAAGGGCGACCGTATTACCGGCCAGCCGGCAAAAAACCAGATGATCACCAACCCGGAGAACACCGTCTACTCGATCAAGCGCTTTATGGGCCGCCGCTTCTCCGAGGTTTCCGGCGAAATGAAGCGTGTCCCCTACCACGTTGTCGAACAGGGCGACGATGTCCGCGTGGACATTCTGGGGAAAAAATACTCCCCGCAGGAGATTTCCGCCTTTGTCCTGCAAAAGATGAAGCAGACCGCCGAGGACTATCTTGGCGAGACCGTTACCGAGGCAGTCATCACCGTGCCGGCGTACTTCAACGACGCCCAGCGGCAGGCGACCAAGGATGCGGGCAAAATCGCCGGCCTTGAGGTGAAGCGGATCATCAACGAGCCGACCGCCGCGTCGCTGGCCTTTGGCTTTAACAAGGACCAGAAAAAAGAGAAAACCATCGCCGTGTACGACTTGGGCGGCGGCACCTTCGACATTTCCATTCTGGAACTGGGCGACGGCGTTTTCGAGGTTAAGTCCACCAACGGCGACACCCACCTCGGCGGCGACGACTTTGACATGAAAATCCTTGAATGGCTTATCAGCGAGTTCAAGAACGACACGGGCATAGATTTGGGTCAGGACAGGATGGCCCTACAGCGGCTACGGGAGGCATCGGAAAAGGCGAAGATTGAACTTTCCGCCATGCAGACAACCGAAATCAACCTTCCTTTTATTACCGCTGACCAGAGCGGCCCCAAGCATCTGCAAAAGTCCCTAACCAGAGCAAAGTTTGAGCAGATGGTGTCCGACCTGCTTGAGCGGTCAAAGGAGCCGTGCATCAAGGCGCTGAAAGACGCGGGACTGAGCGCCGACCAGATTGACGAGGTTATCCTTGTCGGCGGCTCTACCCGCATTCCGGCGGTACAGCAGATTGTCAAAGACCTGTTCAAAAAAGAGCCGAACAAGGGGGTGAACCCCGACGAGGCGGTTGCCGTGGGCGCGGCGATTCAGGGCGGTATCCTGGGCGGCGACGTGAAGGACGTGCTGCTGTTAGACGTAACTCCCCTGTCGCTGGGCATTGAAACCCTTGGCGGCGTGATGACCAAACTTATCACCCGAAACACGACGATCCCCACGAAAAAGAGCCAGATATTCTCCACTGCCACCGACGGACAGACAGCAGTTTCCATTCAGGTCTTGCAGGGCGAGCGCGAAATGGCAAGCCAGAACCGTGTGCTGGGTCGTTTCGATCTGGTGGGCATCCCCCCCGCGCCCCGTGGCATCCCGCAGATCGAAGTAACATTCGACATTGACGCGAACGGCATCGTCCACGTCAGCGCGAAGGACCTTGGCACGGGCAAGGAGCAGAAGATACGGATTGAAAGCTCCAGCGGCCTCAACGATCAGGACATCGAGCGCATGGTGAAGGAGGCGGAGCTACACGCCGAGGAGGACAAGAAGGAGCGGGAGAAAGCCGAGGTTCGCAACGAGGCGGACACGATGATCTACAGCACCGAGAAAAACATCAAAGACTTGGGCGACAAGGTTAATGCCGCGGACAAAGGCAAGGTCGAGGAGGCCATCGCCGATCTCCGCAAAGCCCTCGAAGGCGGCGACACGCAAACGATCAAAGACAAGACCGAGACGCTGAAGCAAGCCTCGTACAAGATCGCCGAGGAGATTTACAAGCAGCAAGCGGCGGCAGGCCAGCAGTCCGGCGGCACAGGAGGCGGCTCCGGCGCGGGCGGCTTCAATCCCAACATGGGCGGGGGTGCTTCCGGCGGCGGCGGCGATAACACCAAAAGCGCCGAAGACGCAGACTACGAGGTCGTAGACGACAAATAGGGGGAAGGGACTAGGGACTAGGGACTAGGGGTATACTCCCCAGTCCCCTTTTAAGATGGCAAAGCGCGATTACTATGAAGTTCTTGGAGTACAGAAAAACGCCTCGAAAGACGACATAAAGAAGGCGTATCGCAAACTCGCCATTCAGCACCACCCTGACAAAAACCCCGGCAACAAGGAAGCGGAGGAAAAGTTTAAGGAAGCCACCGAAGCCTACGAGGTGCTTGCCGATGACAAGAAAAAAGCCGCCTACGATCAGTTTGGCTTTGCGGGCGTTGACGGCATGGGCGGCGGCCAGACCCATGACTGGAGCAACTTCCGTGGCTTTGAGGACATTTTCGGCGGCAACGACTTTGGCAACTTTTTTGAAAGCCTTTTTGGCGGCGGCTTTGGGGGGGGCTTCCGCAGATCAGGCGGCCAGGGCGGCGTGAGGCAGGGGGCGAACCTCCGCTACGACATCGAGATTCCCTTTAAGGATGCGGTCTTCGGCTCAAAGGTTGAAATCCAGTTTTTCCACAACGAGGTCTGCCCCGGCTGCAAGGGCTCCGGCGCGGCGAACGGCGCGGGGAGAAAAACCTGCCCCACCTGCCAGGGTTCAGGCCAGGTGCGGCTCAGTCAGGGCTTTTTATCATTTGCCTCCACGTGCCATGCCTGCGGTGGCCAGGGCTTTGTGATCGACCGGCCCTGCATGGAATGCGGCGGGTCGGGCACGCAAAAGAAGCGGCAGAAGATCATGGTAACCGTCCCGCCGGGCACCGAGAACGGCAAGCGCCTGGTGATTCCCCGGCAGGGCGATGCCGGCCCCAACGGCGGCCCGCCGGGGGACCTGTACGTCGTCATACGGACGAAGCCCCACGAGTACTTTGAGCGGCAGGACTACGACCTGTACTGCGCCGTTCCCATCTCAATCACCCAGGCAAGCCTTGGCGCGGAAATCCAGGTAAGCACCCTGGACGGCAAGACGATAAAGGTGAAAGTGCCGGCGGGAACCCAAAACGGCAAGATGCTGCGCATCCGCGACGAGGGCGTTCCCAACGGTAACGGCCACCGGGGAAACCTCTACATAAAGCTGATGGTTCGCATACCGGAGAAGCTGTCCCGCAGGGGCAAGGAACTGCTGGAAGAGCTGTCCCGCATCGAGGAACGGAACGACAGCCCCGGCCCCATCCCGCTTTCCCAGCTTGGCGAGTGATGCCGTCGGTTGTTGCTGGCACAAATAGCGAAGCGCATACAACAAGTTATGTGCAATTGTGGCTAAATGATATTTAAATATTGACAATATAATATTTATGATGTAATATTATTTTGGGAGGTTTTTATGGGAAAATCAGTAATACTATCGGCATCTATTTGTATAATTTTTTGTTCATGTGCATTAAATAAATCTGTTGATTTAATACCTCAAGAGCCATTTGAATATTTTGAGAATAATATACATTTTAGAATTAATGGAAATCAAAATTTATGGATAACTT
>JAISSG010000046.1 GCA_031273185.1 Treponema sp.
ATCAAAGGTTGGTATGCCTGTCTCGCGCCGTATTTCGGTGACGCTGTTTTCTTTGATGATCCTCTCGATGCCGGTATACACATAAGCCTGGGCATGGCTTTGGCTGGCCCAGGCTCGCCCGTAAAAGGGGAGGCCCATTATCAGCTTGTCCTTGCCAATAACGCTGAGGGAGTAAGTCGCTACCCTCCTGCACCAGGCCAGTGACGCGATCGAACCGGGCTTGCTTCCCGACCAGTGCTCGTCGTAGGCCATTATCAGGATGCGGTCTACCAGCGGGGCGATATTCTCGTAGTCGTACACGTCGTTGGCGATTTTTCTGAGGCGGGCGGGAAGCGCTATGGTAAACATCTTGTTGCCTATGCCGGAGCGAAGCTCTGCGAGGAATGACAAAAAAGTTTCGCCGTCCCGCTGGGGGACATTCTCAAAATCAACCTGCAAGCCGTCATAGTTCCTGGCGGCGGCGATGAGATCGGCGACCAGGGCTTTCCGCTCGGCGCTGCCGGGCATCATGACAAAATGGGTCAGCGCCCTGCCGTCGCACTTTATCACCAGATGAACCCTGCCGGAAAAAGCGGGCAGGCTCCTGCGGTTGGGAACGTCAACCAGGCTGCCGTAAGAGCTGACATCGGCGCCAAAATAGCCAATGTCGGTAATGGGCAGGCCGGGTTTCAGCGCCGCTTCCCTGCCATTGCCGGCAACCACGTAGGCCCAGACCTCCGAAAACACCGACACCGGCAAAGCCTCCCCTACCGGGGGAAGATCGGCCTCGGAAAATGCGTTATCCTCAGCCAGATTTTCCCCCGAGGACGCTCCTTTTCCTACAGACGAGGAGGCAGACCGGCAAGAGTACCAGGAGAATCCAACCATGAGCGACAATGCAAGTAAAAGCGGCGTATGTTTCACTTATTATAATTATATTGGGAAAAGCGGCTAGGTCAAGCGGGAAACGGCGTTTGCCACTCGCCGACAAAGAGCAATTCCGGCTCAAGGTCGAAGCCTTTCGCAGCCTTGACCTGCGCGGCGACTTCCTCTACCAGCTTGCGAATGTCCGCAGCCGTCGCGCCGCCGGTGTTGACGATGATGTTGCCGTGCCAGGGAGCAACCTGCGCCCCGCCTGCCCTCAGCCCGCGCAAACCGAGGCTGTCAATGATCTTCCCGGTCGGCTCGCCAAAGTCCGTGTTGTTCTTGAAAACGGAGCCGGCGGAGGGAAAACGGTAATGCCCCTTGCCTTCACGGTCGCCGCGGTGGGCGGCCATCTCGGCGCGGATCTGTCGTTCGTCCGCTGCCTTGAGGTTAAACGACGCGGAGAGGATAAGGCTTTTGCGGCCCTGAAACGGGCTGCGCTTGTAGCCGAATTCCGCCCTGTCCGCCGGAAGCCGCAAACGCTCAGGGGGCGGGCGCGAAAAGCCAACGATCTCCGTCTCGCGCAGGGCGTCGGCGATCTCGCGCCCGTAGCAGCGGGCGTTCATCCACACGGCGCCGCCTATACTGCCGGGCATGCCCGCGAGGAATTCCAGGCCGGAAAGCCCCGCGCCTGCGGCAATTTCAGCGGCGGCATCAATGCTTGTCCCTGCGCGGAACTCCAGAACCCCTTCCCTTCGCCGCCCCGCTTCCCCTGCCCAGCCGCCGGTGTCCAGGACAATCCCCCTAATGCCCGCGTCGGCAACGAGTATGTTGGCCCCGCCGCCAAGAACAAAAATCGGCACGCGCTCCTCGCAGGCCGCCCCAAGCAGGGCAGCGGCAAACGCGGGAAAACCGTCGCCGGAGGGCCGCAGGTAGCAGTCGGCCAGACCACCGGCCTTGAACGTGCTGTGATCAGCCATCGACTCGTCAAATCGGGCAACAAGATCGCAGGGATTTTCTTTTTTGCAGGTGTCAACGATACGGGCTATTTTTTCCGCGCAGGCCATGGAACCACAGTAATTGAAAACGCATGGCTGTGCAATGATGTGGGGAATGGAGATATGGCATCTACAGCTTGAGTTTTGCTCCCTGCTAATAGCTATGGTCTCATACTCAACAGCATCATCGATCGCAATTTGAGGTACAATCTGGAAGAAGTCATAAACCAGTCTTTCTTCCTTATAATGTTATTTCAGGGTACTTGAGCAGATCAAATTTGGAATGACGCTTATAAAACATTCGTGCCGCAAGACTACCAGCATCAGATCAATAGCGGTAGTCTTATTTCCAGAAAATCTATAATTGTGTTGGCATCAAGAACAAGTTTCAATTAGCGTCCCTTTTATCACGTATTTTGCGCCGGTAGCTTGCTGTTGCAGCGTCTACGGGCACGATGTCTTTTAAGGGAGGGCCGGCGTATGCTGAGGTTCGTTGAAACCCGCGAGGAAGCCTACGGCGTTGATTTGGATTACGTCCTTAGATTTTATTGAATATTGCAACGACTGTAAAGCCGCGATGTCTGTCTGGTCAGAAATGGCGGTGTACTGGATACAGAAATATAAAGCCGAGGTTGCCCCAGATGCTTTAGTCCAGGCGGCTTTCTAATTTGCCAAAGAGATAGGGGCCAGAGACTTGCACAAGGCGGCGGGGGAATAATATGCTGCGTTTTCTTGAAGACGAAAAAAAGAAAAACAGTTCGCAAAACCCGTCTATGATTTTTCTGGAATGAGGAAGACCATGCCTAGATTTTTACCGCCGCCGCCATAAAATGACAACAAGTTCCCGGAAATAGGCATCCGGCTGCGGAGGTCAGGCAATCGGTTTTCATGTACATTGAGGCGTACTATAACCGCATTCGGTGCTTGACTACGTTGCGCCTAACGTGTATTATTTAAACAACACCGCTTAATGATGTGTACCTAATGGGGTAAAGTCCACAACTTTAGATCGCCCTGAATGTTTACCTAAATCGTTACCCTGTAAGTAATTGCTTGCCAGGCAAGTAATTACGGGAAGCAGTCGTCGGCGGTCTGGGCCTTCCAAGCTGGAGACGACGGTTCGATTCCGTTCAGCCGCTAATCCTTAATTCGATATATTCCTTCAGCTTCCGCGACCAGAAATTCCTTTTTTAGCCTGTCCAAAACCAGGTACAGCTTCTCTTCCCCCAATCCGCTGACAATCTTTATCTCTTCCGCATTGCTGGGTCCCATTGATGCCAGTGTCCGTATCACCTTGCCCCTTGCCTGCCGGATCGATCCGATAAACGGACTTTGCCGGCTGTAATGGGCGCTGCGGCGGTTTGGGTTCACCGTCAGTTTTTTCAGCGACGCGCCGTAATCCATTAGGGCATAGTACCAGGTGCGGGGGTCTTTGCGATCCAGCGCCGCTTCAAGAATGGGGAATATTTCCGCATCGGTGATGTTGTCCCTGTCAGGAAAAAAACAGTGAATGATGGTTGAGCGGATGTTGGTCTCGATAAACACCGATGCATGATTGTAGGCAAAACAGGCGACCGCCCCGGCAATGTAGGGGCCTATGCCCGCAAGCGAGCGCAGGGCCTTGGGGGTATCCGGCACCTGCCCGCCGTGGTCTTTCACAATGGAGGCTGCGCTGTACTTGAGGTTGTAACAGCGGCGGTTGTAGCCAAGGCCAGACCAGGCGCACAGGGCGTCTTCCATGGAAGCGGCGGCAAGGGCATCTGGCTGAGGCCACATCTGCATCCACTTTTCCCAATAGGGAATGACCCTTTCGGTTTGGGTCTGCTGCAGCATGAATTCCGAGACCAGCACCCCCCAGGGGGTCGTGCCACGCCAGGGGAATTCCCTTCCGGCCTGGCGATAATTGGAAAGGACTATTTTCCTGAATTCTTTAATATCCATATCCAGTAAAGCCCACTAAACAATTTTTTCAGCAGCCTCGATGATCATTTGGGCTATCTCGTCCGGCCCAATGCTATCCGTGTTGATGATAATGTCGGCAAACCCATAATTATCGTTATCGATGTTATAAATACGCAGATAACGGTCGTGATCCTGGCGATCCCGTTCGGCGGTAAACACCGCAACCTCGTCAAAGGCACCTCCTTCCCTCTTGGCGATCCTCGCGGCCCTGATCTCAGGTTGTGCCGCCAGAAACACTTTCAGGTCTGCTTCTTCCAGCATCCATATCGCAAGCCGGGAGCCAAGCACACAGCCCCCGCCTTCACGGGCAAGCTGCACCTGCCGCCTGTCAACCTCCCTGTCCCAGCAATCGTCCTTTTCTGCAAGGGACAATACTTCTTTAAGGGTTAAGCCCTTCGCCTCAACCAGGGAGCGGAACGTAAAGTTGATAAAACGCAGGCCGAGGCGCTCCGCAACGATCCTTGAGATTGTCGTGTTTCCGCAGCCGCTCTTTCCCGATACGGCAATTTTTAGGTCTTTCTTCACCTGCCTCTCCATTTACTCAACGTTTCGCAACTGCTCCCTGGCATTTTCTACCGATTCCTTCATTTCCACCACGGCGCGGCTAACCTCCAGAATCGGGCTTTTCGAGCCGATGGTATTAATCTCGCGGTTGATCTCCTGGCAAAGAAAATCAAGCTTTTTGCCGGGCCGCTCGTTCCTTGCCGTCTCCGCCCTGAATTCGGCGAGGTGGGAACTCAGCCGGGAAACCTCCTCGGAAATGGTGTACTTCATCAGCAGTATGGCTGTTTCCGCCAGTACCCGGTTCTCGTCGATGCCGCTTCCCGTAAGTTCCCGAAAGCGGCTGGTGATGTTTTCTTTAATGGTATTTTCAATGTCGGGAACACGGGATTCCACCGTTTGCAGTGCCGATTCTACCCTGCCTATTGAACCAAGGATATTCTCCTGGGCGTGCCTTCCCTCCCTCGCCCGTTCCTCCTGAAACGCGCCGATGGCATCCCGCAAAACCGGTTCGATTACGGTCCAGTACCGCTGTTCGTCTCTGGGCTTTTCGATTTCCAGCACCCCTTCCAAACCGATTAACACCGATACGCTTAATTTTTCGTCAATGCCCTGGCTCTTTGCCAGATCGGAAACAGCCTGTAGATAAGCACCGGCGGCGTTGGCGTTAACCGAAACTTTCAGCGGCGTGTTTAATTCCCTTACCCTGAGCAAAACTTCCACTTTTCCCCTGCCGCATACGCCGGTAACGTGCTCGCGTATCTTTGGCTCCAGACGGGAAAGCCAGGGAGGGCTGTTCACATATATTTCCAGATAACGGCTGTTGTAGCCCTTTACCTCGACCGAAACGGAAATGTCCTCGCCGGCCCATTCCCGATAGGCAAAACCTGTCATGCCTATCATGATGCAACTCCATCAAGGCCAAGGTAATGCTGATAAAGCCGCAGTCCAAGGGGCCAGTTGTTGCCGGCACCAAGGGTAAGGAAGAGGTCGCCGGGTTTCAGGATTTTTGCCAGCGGCTCGAACGCATCGCCGGGATCATCAACGTAATACACCGAATCAGCCTTGTCATTTCCAAGGCTTGTAACTTTTTCGTAAATCGACCTTCCGCTAATATTCCCGCCGAAGTTTTCACGCGCCGAGGCGTATATCTTGTGAAGAAAAAGCACGTTGGCAACGGCGAGCGATTGGGCAAAATCGTCGAGCAGGGCGGCGGTTCTGCTGTAGGTGTGGGACATAAAACTGACCACCAGCCGCCTTGTAGGGAAAAAATCCCGCAGACCCTCCAGCGTCAGCTTGATCGCCGTGGGGTGATGCCCGTAATCATCCATGAAAATTATGCCACCGGCGTTGCCGATAATTTCCGACCGCCGTTTCGATCCCCTGAATTGTCCAAGCGCCGTTTCGACGGCAAGCCGCCGCTGATCGTTCCAGCCGCCCTGCGATGCGGGAGATTCCTTTCCCAGCAAAACCGAGGCAAGGGCAATGGCGGCGGTGGCGTTCAGCGCCTGATGGCGACCGGGAACGCACAGGCGAATAGCATCGGGAAAAGCGTTGATGGTGAACGCCGCGCTGTCGTTTTCCACCCGGTATGCGCTGATGCGGAAATCGCCATCGGCGGTAAAGCCGTAGGGGATAAGGGTAATGCCACGGTCATCCTGCCGTATCACCGAGGCGACCTCGGCGGCACCGGGATCGTCGGCGCAGTAGATCAGCTCCCCGCCGGGGGGGATTAGGCGGCAGTATTCGACAAAGGCGTCGCGGATCGATTCGTAGGTTGGGAAATAATCCTGGTGATCGCTTTCGACGGCGGTCAGCACAATGCGCTTGGGGTAGAAGGCAAGGAAATGACTGCGGTATTCGCAGGTTTCCGCAATGAAATATTTATTTCCCAACGCAAGCGTTGAGCGCCCGTTGAAATTCGCCACGGCACTGCCAACCAAAATCTGCGCCGGAAGCCCCAGACTGCGTATCAGGCAGCCGCACATTGCGGTGGTGGTTGTCTTGCCGTGAACGCCGGTAATGCCGGTAGAATCGAAAAGGGCGGAATACATCCCCAGCGCATCGGGGTATTTTTCAATGGGGATGGATTTCCGGCGGGCCTCGGCAAGTTCCGCGTTGGCCTCCTCGCTGTAGGCGGCGGAATGGATCACCAGATCAACATCATCGCCGATATGCGCCGGATCAAAACACTCATGGTAGGGGATGCCGAGTTCCTTGAGGATGGCATCGGTATAAAAGACCTCCGGCGTGTCCGAGCCGGATGCTGTAATGCCCATTGAGTGCATCAGCTCGGCAAGGGCGCAGACCCCGGTTCCCTTGATGCCGACAAAGTAGACGGAAGCACCGGGGCGAAGGAGGTCGGAAACGGATACCATGCTTATTTTTACAATGAATTTTCGGACATTTCAAGCGGAGCGATACGGTATTCCCTGGGCTCGCCGCTGTGGGGATCGGGAAAGACGAGGGCGGTTGACCGCAGGGCAAGGAAGCCGACGGCTGAACTCTGCCCATACAGGGGGTCGTTCAGCACCGGGCAGCCTATCCATGCAAGATGGCAGCGAAGCTGGTGGCGAAAACCCCGCCGGAGTTTTGCGGTAAAACTATACAATTCGCCCGCAGTTGAAAAACCGGCAATCTCGGTACGGTAATAGCCGCCCTTATCCTTCGCAATTTCATTATGATGCTTGTCTTCGCCTATCAGCGGGCGAACCTGTTTTCTGCCGGGACCAAAAGGTCGAAAAAAACTCTCGATGGCGAAACTTTGTCCGCCCAGAGGCGTTGCCGGAAAACTGAAGGGCGGCGGCGGGAAAGAAGCGGGAACCTCGGCCTTTTGGCAGATTGCGCTGTACTCTTTGACAAAGACCCCCTCGTCCTGCAACGCCATAAGCC
>JAISSG010000123.1 GCA_031273185.1 Treponema sp.
TCAGGCGCATTGAGCGGCGAGACCAGCAATGTCGTGATCCTATTGGCACAAGACCCAACCAGCAACGAGTGGGACACTTTCAAGGCCAACATGGACACGCTTGCCGCGTTAGGCGCAACAGGCAGCGTCCGTTCGGCATATCCCGTAGGAGCAGGCGGTATTGCCACAAGCCTTGCGCTGATGGCCTTTGGCAACAATGTCGGGCTGGATGTTAAGCCCTGCGCCTTTAACCTCGCCGCCGGACCGTCCTATCAGGGATCGGTGCTGGCAGAAATCGACGGCACGGCGTTTCGGGAAAACCCCCGCATCGCCGAAATCCTCGAATCAGCCGGTTGCCGGGAAACCATCGCCCTCACCATCGACGATTCGGTATTTCGCATAACAGATGAAACAAACAGCGAACTGAACGCCGCAGAAATTCCCCTTGAAACACTGCGTCACGCCTACGAGTCCCCCCTTGCAAAGGTGTATCCACAAATAGGGAATGGGGAACAGGGAACAGGGACTAGGGATCAGGAGAGAATTATTGAGAGCAAAAAAATGCAAAGACGTATTTCTGATTTATCACTGGTGGACGGCATCCCCACCATCAGTCATATGGAATCCATACCCGCCGGTAGCCTTTCCGCTCTTAATGACGTATCAAGTATAACAAATACAACAGGCATTGTCAAGAAGGAGCAGAAACCAAAAACACCCCAGCCCTCCTCCCCAGTCCCCAGTCCCCAGTCCCCAGTCCCCACCGTGGTCATTCCCATCTTCCCCGGGACCAACTGCGAGTGGGACATGGAGCGGGCCTTCCGCGAGGCGGGCGCACGAACCAGGCTGATCGTTTTCAGAAACCGGGGCGGCGAGGACATTGCCCAGTCAAAGCGGGAACTGGCGGCGGCGATTGGCGAAGCGCAGATACTGGCCCTGTCCGGCGGATTCAGCGCGGGGGACGAGCCCGACGGCTCCGGCAAATTCATCGCCAACGTGCTGCGCTCGCCGGACATAGCCGATGCGGTAAACGGCCTCATCGAAAACCGCGACGGGCTGATACTGGGCATCTGCAACGGCTTTCAGGCGCTGATCAAGCTGGGGCTGGTTCCCTACGGCAGCTACCGAAAAGCGGACAGTTCCATGCCCACGCTGACGTTTAACCGGGTCGGTCGGCACGTTTCCCGCATGGTTCGCACACGGGTAATGGCAAACTGCTCGCCCTGGCTTGCCCTGGAAAAACCCGGCGAGGTCCACATCGTGCCGGTAAGCCACGGCGAAGGCCGCCTTGTCGTCAGCCGGGAGGAAGGGGAAGCACTGTTCAAAAGCGGGCAGGTTCCCTTTTGCTACGCCGACGCACAGGGACAGCCCACCCTGCGCGAGCCGGACAACCCCAACGGTTCCGATTTTGCCATCGAGGGCCTGTGCAGTCCCGATGGCAGGATACTCGGCAAGATGGGGCACTCCGAACGGCGCGGCGAGTACGTCCACGTCAACATACCCGGCAACAAAAAGCAAAACATTTTTGAAGCCGGGGTGCGGTATTTTTGCTGAAACCTTCCACGGCTTGTTTTGTTATTCTTATAAGTGCGCATGAAAAACAAACTTACGGAGGTTTCACCATGAAACGGACATTGTTATTTTTGACGATGGTTTTCTGTACCATAACCATGATTTTTGCACAGGGCAATGATCGCCAGGGCAATGGCCAGGGGCCACGACGCTTCAACGGGCAGCCGCCCAATTACTCGCAGGGGCGTAATCATGTTCCCCGCAACGTGGAAACCGCAAGCGTTAGCGGCAACCTGACCATCGCGCGGGGCATGATCGCCGTTAACTCAAGTGATGTTACTTACATTGCCAGAGGGCTTCAACGCTTCGTCGGCTTTATCGACGGCCTCAAGGAGGGAGCGGCGGTAACGCTTGAAGGCAACGTGTTTCCCGTCCCCCGAAACGAAACTGTCAAATTCCTGCAAGTGCAGAAAATGACGCTTAACGGGAAGGACTACGACCTTGCACGGCCACAGATGTCGCCTCGGATGTCGCCGCAGCATCAGATGCCTCGGCAGATGTCGCCCAAAATGCCGCAACAGAGAAATTTCAGAAACGAAAGGCCGCACCAGATGCACCAGGGAAGAAACCGGGGAAGGTAACATTATTATCAAATATCTCTCGCAGAGACGCGGAGATCGCAGAGGGTTATACTTTCCTTTGCGATCTCTGCGCCTCTGCGAGAGGAATTACAAAAAAGGCTTTAGTGAAAACTGCCCCATCGGGTGGCTGTTTCCACGCTAACCCGCAGGGGGACGCTTAATTTCAACGCCTGTTCCATTTCCGCCTTGACCAGCTTTGCCGTTACGGCGGCTGAGTCCTTGGGACATTCAAGGATAAGCTCGTCGTGAACCTGTAGCAACAGCCTTGCTTTGCTCTCCTCTGCGGCAAGACGCTTGTCAAGGTTAAGCATGGCGGTTTTAACGATGTCAGCCGCCGAACCCTGGATGGGGGTGTTTACCGCAACACGCTCGGCGGCGGCTTTTTCGGTTTTGTTCCGTGAATTGATGGCGCGGATGTAGCGGCGGCGGCCCAGAATTGTCGAAGCATAGCCGCAACTCTCGGTTTTTTTGATCAGTTCTTCAATAAAACGCCGCACGCCCGCATAGGTGTTAAAATAGGCGGCAATAAAATTATTCGCATCGGTACGACTGATCCCCAGCTCGTTGGCGAGGCGAAAGGCACTCATCCCGTACATCACGCCAAAGTTGATCGTCTTGGCGATGCGCCGCTGATCGCCTTTGACCTTGTCCTCGCTTATCCCGAAGATCAGCGCGGCGGTGCGGGCGTGAACGTCGGTCCCGTCCCTGAACGCCGTGACAAGGTTTTCGTCCTGCGACAAATGGGCCAGCACCACCAGTTCTATCTGGCTGTAGTCGGCGGAGACCAGCACACAGCCCGGACTGGCAATAAAGGCCTCTCGTATCCGCCTGCCTTCCTCGGCGCGTATGGGGATGTTTTGCAAATTGGGCTCGCGGCTGGAAAGACGACCGGTCGCGGTTCCGCACTGGTCAAAGTTGGTGTGCAGCCGTCCCCTGCTGTCCGCCATGCCCGCCAAAGTATCAACGTAGGTGGATTTGAGTTTTGCCAGTGTGCGGTGACGGAGTATCAGCGCGGGGAGCGGGTCCTCGCGGGCAAGTTCTTCCAGCGAGGCCGCGTCGGTTGAATAGCCGGTTTTGATTTTTTTTGCGGGCGTAAGTTTGCGTTCGACAAACAGCACCTCCTGCAACTGCTTGGTCGAGGAAAGGTTGAATTCGTGGCCCGCCATCTTCCATGCATCGCGCTGGATTTTTTCCAAATCAATTTCAAGTTCCTTGCCGTAATCGGTTAACACCTTTGGTTCTATTTTTATGCCGATGCCTTCCATCTCGGCAAGAACCGGCAGGAGGGGCATTTCGATGTTCTCAAAAAGTTTTGCTACCTCTGCCCCTGCAAGCTGAGGCTCAAGGTGGCGCATCATGCGGAGGCAGAGGTCGGCATCCTCGGCGGAGTAACGTGTCGCCGTTTCCAGGGAAACCACGTCAAAGGTACAACCTTTTGGCACAACGTCGTTATACGATATGGGTGTGTAATCAAAGGTGTATGAGGCAAGCGAATCGAGGGAATAGTTGTTCCGCTCAGGGTCGGCAAGCCACGCCGCCACCATCGTGTCCCATATTCTGCACTGCCACCGGTCTATGCCCCAGCCCCGGCTTACCTTGTAGTCAAACTTGGCGTTATGTGCAACAACGGTCATTTTTGGGTCGGCAAAGAGCGGGGCCAACAGAGAGCGAACCTTTTCGGGATCAAGGTAGCGTGTATCCGGCGTACCCATCCCGTCCTGTTTCACATCATGCGGGGCGACCGGCACATAGTACGCCTCCTTGGGCTTCAGTGCCAGCGAAATACCGATGGGACGGGAATGCCAAGCATCAAGCGAATCGGTTTCAAAGTCAAGGGCGATGAGTTTGTGCTTTTTCGCCTCGGCAAGAATGGTTTTCAGTTCCGCAAGATCGAGAATAGTTTTGTAAACACCCTGCCCCAACAGGGATTTATCGACAGGCGATCCATCGATGCCCGGCTGGGTTTTTAGGGAAGACACATCGCTGGAAGCAGGCGGCGGGGCAGACGAACCGGCAGCACCGGCATCGGGGTCAAGCTGTTTCGCCCCCTGACGCAGTCCTTCGCGCAACAGCACCTGCGCCGCCGCCGGACGGTTAAGGTTTTCCGCCGAAAGCTCGCCAATGCCGGAGATTGACAGCGGCACTTTGTCATCCAGCCGGATCAGCGACTGGGAAAAATAGGCGCTTTCCTTTCCCTCGGCAAGTTTCTTTCCCTTTGCCCCGCCAATGCCGGCGATGTTCCGGTAAATTTCATCTAACGATTCGTAACGCGCCATCAGCTCCACGGCGGTTTTTTCGCCAATGCCCCGTACCCCCGGCACATTGTCCGAGGAATCCCCGGCAAGCGAGAGCAGGTCCAGCACCTTTTCCGGCACGACCCCCCACTCCGCCTTTACCTGCTCCGGCCCGACAAGCTCCCATGTCGGTCCCGAAGCCTGAACGCCCGCGTCCTTTGCCGCCTTTGCCGGACGCAGTTCAAAAATGCCGCCGCCCACGAGTTGCAACAAATCCTTGTCCGATGAAATGATGTAGCACTGCCGCTGTTCCGCCTGGCACTGTTTCGCCAGCGTAGCGATAATGCCGTCCGCCTCGAAGCCGTCAACGCGCAGGCTGGCAACCCCCAAAGCGGCAAGAAATTCCTCCACCAGCGGAACCTGCGCGTGCAGTTCGTCCGGCGCTTTCTGCCTCGTCGCCTTGTACTCGCTGTACATCTTGTGCCGAAAGGTCGGTGTGCGGGAATCAAAAACCGCCGCCAGAAACCGGGGCGTTGCCTTCGCGCCGCCACCCTTGCCATTCGCCGCTAGTGGCGCGCCTTCGTTCAAAAGGCTTATCACCGTGCGGGAAAAACCGAACAGCGCGGAAACGTTCTTACCGGCACTGTTGCGAAGCGGGTGGTTCAAAAAGGCAAAGTACGAGCGGTAGATAAGCCCGTAAGCGTCAATCAAATACAGGGGGGGATTTTTCGGCATGGTTGAGTATAGCACGGGCGGGGTATTAGCGGAATGGCTTTTACAGCCGCTTTTTTACCAGCCTAAAAGACCAGTAGGCGATATTAAGGAAAATTCCCATAAAGATGGTAACTCCCCAGGTTGTCAGATGCTGGAAAGGGTTGGCAATGCGGTCGCTGATGTCGGTAAGAACTTCCGATGTCCTGGTAAACAAATCCCAGGTATTCCAGCGAAGATAACGCCCTATATAAATCCCAAAACTTCCCACAAAAAGAAGAAGGCCGGAGATACAGGTAACCAGCGGACTGGGCAGCTTGCGTCGCAGAATCTGCTCTATATCCCACAGGCTTAGAAACCCAAAAAGCATTCCCGTCCAGGCGTAGGAAAGAATCATCAGCGTGTCATACCAGACAGGCATACCCCTTATGACGCGAAGATGAAACAGATCGGTAATGATATAGGGGGCGTTGGGAAAAAAGAGGAGCCAAAAAACAAGGAGCGCCGAAACACCCAGTATGGAACTTTGTATCTTTGGCTTGATGAACGAGACGCTTGTCAGCGCCCAGGGAACAAAAGCCAGAAACAGGTTCCAGTTAAGAAAGAAGAAACCCCAGTTTCCCGAACAGAACCGGCGGAACAAGGAGGTTCCAAGGCAAAACAGGGACAGCATGATCATAAAGGCTGTTTCATTGGTTCTGCTCGTATTCTTTACCCGTTTAGCCATATATTAGCCCTTACAATATACGATTTTGCATTTTTTATCAACTCCGCATAATTATGCAACATTGGGGCATAAATTGGTTGATGAATTGCAATAATGTGGTATACTAAAATACAGGAGAAAGAGGAAATGAAGCGATTCATTATTTTTTCCGCCTTGTTTTTGTGCGTTTTTGGAATTATGGCCATGTCCCCCGCGCCTACGGGCAACGGGTATGGCGGAAGCATATTCATCAAAAATATGTCGTCGTATAATTTGTATCTGGAATTTGAATATGGCAATAACCAATTTGGAGGATTCTCACGCAAGCAGTTTTGCATTGAAATACAGGATATAATTTTAGCGCATCATTATTTCCATGTCCCTTTCGCGGATGCCGGTAATTTTGATTTGGGCATCGTGCATCCAAATAATTATTTCAAAAAAATTCGCATGTACAATATGATGACAGGGGATTTATTGAGGGAGATTGATATTTCAGACGAAAAAATATTTGTCCTGATAAATGGCGATATTAATTACACACACGATACAATTTTTGAACTGGTTATCAACGACCCGTTATTGGCTGGATGAATTTATGAGCATAAAATGGCTATTGCTTGTTTTTTCAATACCGCTGGTTTTCATTGGCGGGTGTATCATACATTGCCCTATATATTATTCAACGTATGACATGCACTATCTATATTACCAAAATAAATCATCACGCGATGTTTTCATTCAATATTTTATAGACGGTAATTGGTACCGTTATGATGGTTTGGAAGGGAATGTCTATTATCTTGCTTTGGATAGCCTGCCAAAGTCATGCGAACAAATCATTGCTTTCAGTGATTCCGAGCCCGTTGAAAAAGTTTTGGTTTTTGATATAAATAGCCGTAAATTGCTGCGAAAAATAATCGATTGGGACTCTTTTTTTGACACGCTTCCCGTGGAAAAATGGGAAGAAAAAAGGGCGCATGAAACTGTAACAAAGTACAGGCACAGCTTTCTTATTACCGATGAATTTTTTGATATGGAATGACGGCCTATGCGGTTGCCGTTTTAATTTCAATGCCCTGGGCAGGGTAATTATTTGAGGCTATTTTCTTTATTTTTCGGCAAATTCTGGCATTTCGCATAACGTTTCGGCTGTTTACGACATTTTGGCCGCCCGGATAAGCAAACACAAAGGTGTAGAATCTATTCTTACCTCGCCTTTGCGTTTGCAGGGCGGCCAAAATGTGGCGGAGGTTTTGCGTGAGAGTGCGTCGCAGACACTACGACCTAGCAAAACCGAAGCCCGAGCCGCCCGAACGGGCGGCGTAGCGTATACAATCATGTTATGTGACGTAAAATCTGCTTTTTACGTTTCTGCTACTTAGAGCTTATCCGGGAATAAGTCCTGGATAAGCTCTTAGTAAAGCAGCTCAATTTCTCGTATACGGATTATACATAGCCATATCTAAGCCCGAAAAAAGGCCGTTTGCATTCGACATGGTCAACTGATTTCCGCTTATACTGTAGTTAAATGATCCGCCCCCACCTGTTACGTTCACCGTTACCGTGTTTCCGCTTACCGAAACGCTACCAGCTGGAGCCAGGGCACCACCGGGAAAAACGCATCCGCCATTGGCAGTAATTTCAAACGACATCGCGTTACCCATTTTTGATACCCATTTTCCAATAAGTGCTGCAGGAATATTGCCTCCACCTCCAGCACCAGATGTTCCGCCATTGTCCCATTTACTAGTTACAGTAATGCTAAGCAGATCATATTCTGCTGTTCCATAATATTCTGGTATATGAGACGACCTTCCCGTACCTTTTGCATAATTAACCCAACTGCCGCCGGTTCTAATTTCCATTGTCCAGTTTAAAAAAGTATAACCTGCAAAGCTCCCGCCATCATAATACGATCGGCTAACGTCGGTAACTGTTACCTTTGCTCCATCATCGCCATACGTGCCTGTCCATACGCTTCCCTGCTGATTTTCGCCGCCGCTTCTGGTAAGCCTTCCGTTCTTGCCGTTATAGGGGAAAGTTATTACATCCCCCCTCAACGTTGCACCATTATTAATCCTGATAGGATCATCCAGATTTACCCATTTAGGGCCACCGCTATTGGAATCGTTGTGGTCACCGCCACTGGTATCGCACCCAGCAATGATCAATCCTCCTGCCAACAATATGCCTATTAAGCATATAACCAAAAATTTGCTTTTCTTCATAAAAAGCCTCCTAAATTTGATTCCTGCTCATAAGAACAGGTTTTTTCTCCATATTTTCTTCCTAATTATTTTGTAAATATTTTTTACAAAATTTTAAGGAACTTTAGGGTGTATGGCGTGTAACGTTTCGGTTGTATACGAAGACTCCTTGTGTTGTGTTATTGCTGACGGGGAAACCCCCATCGTGTATCCGAAAGTTGAGAAAAAACGGCTGTAAAAAAATGCTTAATTGCTAGGTACTTGACATGGTTAGCAGTGAATTTGGTATAATGTTGCCTGTTGCCTGTTGCCTGTTGCCTGTTGCCTGTTGCCTGTTGCCTGTTGCCTGTTGCCTGTTGCCTGTTGCCCCGGGCGTTTGCGTAGCAAACGCTAAGTTGCCCGGATTCTGCCCAAAAACGGCACTATTCAGCCTCATGGCAGTATTATGCCGCCTGCGGGTAAACGTGTCAAGCGCAATTTTTGTTTTGGGAAGAGCCGGCCATGCGGCATACTGGAATGACTGCATGGCATCCTCCCGTTCAAAGCAGGGATAATTGGTAGGCAGTTCATCGGTTGTTTCTCCTGCGCCATGCGTTTTCATTGGGGAAACAGGGAGCAAGGATCGGAGGCTGAGAGATGGGGCTATTTGCTTGCAAGCACGCCATGATGACCAACCGCGACACCCTCAAATCGCAACCTCCGAACCCTGATCCCCGCCGCCCTTTGCGGCATCACCGCCGCCAATACGCGCCCGGGGCGCTCCCCGCTGTCAACAAATCCAGGCCAAATGCTGAAAAACCATAAATTTCCCAAAAAACTGCTGGTCAGCTATTGGCTAACCATATTAATATATTAGATTATTTCCAGTCTGTCAAGTCAATAGCATACTGAATTCTCTATGGGGTTAATTAATGACAGAAAAGGATTTAAGGGCCCTGTTAAGCCAAAACATCAGGAGATTTAGGCGGTATCGCAAATTATCCCAGGCTGATTTTGCCGAAAAAATCGACATATCCATTCCGTTCCTGAGCGATGTTGAAAACGGGAAAAAATGGGTTTCGCCGTTTACCCTGGTAAAAATGGCAGACGCTTTGGATATTGAAGCCTACGAACTGCTAAAACCTGACACCGTTATTCCCGATAATACCGTTAATATGCTGGAAAAATATACAGCCGATATTTACCAGATTTTTGGAGAAACCTTAAACAATATCCAATCCAATTATATTAAACAGATAAAAAACAAAAATAGCATGAAATAGCATTTCTATCTCCACCTGATCTCGTAGCTCAGGGGCGTTTCAAGCACCAGAAGGTCCAGCAGGGGGATTGCAAATTCCGCCCTCCTGCCTGAGAAAGTGCCGCCCCGCGCGCTCTGCACCTGGCCGGGGAGGTTAATGGAAGCGTTGATAGCCGCCCCCGCGATCTCGTCGGCTATGCCCCTGCTGTATATGGAGCTAACCAGCGCCAGGTATTCGGTTTTCGTCAGTTTCTCGCCGGTCGCAAGCGGGGCCATAAGCGCGGCAAGGTAGTCGCCGATTTCAGGGGACATGAGGGAGAGGATCTCCGGGCCGGTATCGAGGCTAATATCGATGGCGCACCTGCCGCCCTGCGAAGGGCCGCCCTGCTCGAAGGTGATAAAGCCCCTTGCGCCGCCGGGGGCAAGAAAGTCGCTTAGCCGCGAGATTTTTACCGGCCCCTCGACGGCGGCGGGCGTCCTGTTTGCCAGCGAAACCGACGCAACGCCCGGCGCGGCGGACATGGACGCGCTTATGGAAGGGCCGCTCAACAGCGGCGCGCCCGGCTGTACCGCCCCGGAAGCGGCAGCAAGGCCCGCAATCAACATGGTCATCCTCGGCTCAAGGGAGGCATAGACGTTCAGGTCGGCCTGCCCGTCCGCCAGCAGGGAGCCGTTTATCCGGGCGGCGCAGGACGCGCACAGCGTAAAAATAGCCAGGAGCAGGGCTGGCGCAATTTTTCTGTTCATCGGTTTCACTATATCGCATCTGGGCGCAAATAGCAACAAACAGGTATCCTTGTTGCAACCTTTGCGAATATGCGGTGTCGTAACTCAAAAGGAAGTTATATCTGCTGCTGGAGGATTCAATGGGCGTTCCGTGTACTGAAAAACCCTGGGCTTTCCTGGAAGAATACCGGGGGAAAGCGTTCGCAGGCGAATGGCCGACGTTGCCGGAAATGATGAGAATTACCGTATCGAGGTATCCCGACCGGCTCTGCTTCACCGTTTTCGAGCCTGGCAGGATCAGCCTGGATTACACCGAGGCGCTGGGGCTCATCGAGGCCATCGCCCGCTGGCTGCACGGCAAGGGCATCCGCCGGGGGGACAAGGTCGCGGTAACCGGCAAGAACGCCCCGGAATGGACGGTGGCCTACCTCGGCATCCTCTTTGCCGGGGCGACCGTGGTCCCCATCGACTACCAGCTAAAAACCGAGGAAATCGATCTCCTTATCAAAACCGCCGGGGCGAAGATACTGTTCGTCGATGAGGAAAAGCACGGGCATTACCAACAGGCCCCCGGCGGGCTGGCGGAGGTAATCTCCCTTAAAAAAGGCGTTGGCACGTATGTCTACGATCTTGACGGCCCGCAGGCGGAGATCGAGCAGGCCGAGGAAGGCGACCTTGCGGCGATCCTGTTCACGTCGGGCACTATGGGGAATCCCAAGGGGGTCATGCTGACCCACAAAAACCTCGTCTCCGACTGCTACCTGGCCCAGGGAACCCCGCTGATTATCCTCCATACCGACGTGTTCTACGCCATCCTCCCCATCCACCATGCCTATACCATGCTGGCGGTTTTTATCGAGACCATTTCCGTGGGCGCGGAGCTTGTTTTCGGAAAGCGCATGGTAACCACGCAGATACTCAAGGAGCTGAAAGAGGGGCAGGTTACGATGCTCCTGGGCGTGCCGATGCTGTTCAACAAGGTCCTGGCCGGCATCATACGGGGGCTCAAGGAAAAGGGCCCCGTCGTCTACGGGCTGATTTCATTTTTGATGGGCATATCGGGAATTATCAAAAAACTGTTCAAGGTTAACCCCGGAAAGAAAATGTTCGGTTTCGTGCTGGAGAAGGCCAGCCTTAACTCGATCAGGATATGCATCTGCGGCGGCGGCCCCCTTGCCCCCAGCGTGTTCAGGAAGTACAACCAGCTCGGCATCGACTTTGTGCAGGGCTACGGCCTGACGGAAACTTCCCCCATCATCACCATCAACCCAATCGAGCAGTACATAGAGACCAGCGTCGGCAGAATCTGCCCCCGCGTTGACATGAAGATACTTTCCCCCGACGAGAGGGGCATAGGCGAGGTCATCGTCAAAGGCCCCATGGTGATGCAGGGGTACTACAACATGCCCGAAGAAACCGCCAAATCGTTCACGCCCGACGGCTACCTTTTAACCGGCGACCTGGGCTACATGGACAGCGAGAACTACCTGTACCTTACCGGCAGGGCGAAAAACCTGATCGTTACCGACGGGGGCAAGAACGTCTATCCCGAGGAAATCGAGAACGAATTCCAGCTTTACGATGAAATCGATCAGATACTGATAAAGAGTTTCGCGCACGACAAGAAAACAAAGTCCGAAGGCATAGAGGCCCTTGTCTATCCCAACCCGGAGTACAAGGATTCAAGCGGCTCAGCGCCATCCGCAGAACAGGCAAAAGCCAACATCGAGAGGATCATCGCCGAGGTGAACCAGCGCCTCCTCCCCTACCAGCGGATCGAGAAAACGACGATCCTTGACAAGCCGATGGAGATGACCACCACCAAGAAGATCAAGCGGGGAGAACTGGCGGGAAATTAAGAGTCCAGACCTTTCGCAGAGGCGCAAAGGGAAGATGGCTGGGCTACGCGCTGTTTGGAAATCACCCGCCTATCTCCGCGCCTCTTCGTCGTTGCGTGATGAAATTTGGAATTATGTTAAGGAAAAATTTCCACCGGGGGAATCGGGGCTACGGCGTTAAGCGCCTGTCTTAGCGATGCGGCGCGTTCCTCAAGGTAACTGACGGGCAGCGGCTGGCTTTTCGGATCTTCCGGCGCGGGGCGGGCCTTGCCGTACAACTGCACCTTGCGGATGCCGCCGGTTCCGTTCGAGGCAATTGCGGCTAACTCCAACACCAGTTGCTCCCAGGCCCGCTCTTCCTGTGGCGGCGGGCCTTTGCCGTCAACCTCGCAGAGCATGGTCTGGATCGTCAGCGGGGCGCAGGCGGCAAATTCTTTTATTTTTGCAATGAGTTTTTCAAAAGGAATCTCAGAGCGGTTCATTGCGCCGTACCAGCCGGGGGTTCCCGCATCCAGCTTGAGCCAGATGTCCAAAGAAAGCGATACAGCCGCATCCTGAAGCAGGGAAAAAATGTGCTGCCGCAACAGCCCCGTGCCGCTGGTGATAAGCACCAGTTCCGCAGCAGGAGACATTTCAGCGCGGACAGCGCCCGCCAGCCTAAGCGCATCGGGAAAAGCGGCGGACATGGTAGGCTCGCCGTTGCCGGAAAAGCAAATATCCTTAACAACAATGTTTCGCCCCAGCGCGGCGGCAACGGAAGCCCGCAGGTCTTCCTCCATCTGCGCAAGGGAAAAATCGGCGTTAGCTGAAAATGGGAAAACCTCGCAGTAGGGGCAGTCAAAGGAACAGCGTTTCTGATCGGGAAAGAGGTTGATCCCCACCGAAAGGCCGCAGGAGCGGCGCGAATACACGGGGTACACGATGACACCCTTCTCGCGCTGGCGGTGGTTTTCCACGGGGGCAATGGGAGGAGAATTATTCTTCTGGAAACACGATGAATTTTTGCCCAATGTAATGCAACTTTATATACCAAAATATATGAAATGGCAATAGCCGTCATAAAGGCTAAAACCGTAAGCCTGTACCAATCCAGGGCCGGAAAAAACCGAAATAGCCTTTTGTTAAAAATTGTAAGTAATCTATGCCTGCTTCCATATAAAAATTTTTCAGGAGCAGCCAGAGGAACGATACGCCGAGGTTTGCGTGGACGGAAAACCGGTCTGCGATCGGCACGGCTGGGTGGATGCCGGGCAGGAACAAAGAGCCCTCGCCCAGGCGAAAATTGAGGGCTGCCCTGCCGCCGGGGAAACGGGTTTGCACCAGAAAGTTGAAATCAAATGTTAATGACTGTGCCTTCTGGCCGCCGACTCCGCAAGGGCGCCATGACGCAACAAGTTCCATTCCCGGGCTCAGAAAACTCTGTTTTGCCGAGACGATGCCAAGCCGTACGCCCACGCCATAGGGGGGCAGGTTTTCACCGAAAACGGGCAAGAGCGGTATCCGCGCGGCTCCTGCATATATATTAAATTGGCTCTGGTGTTCGGCATTTTCTTCCGTTTCCACTCGCTCGGAAGGTTCCGCCTCGGGGGCGGCTGATATTATTGTCTCTGCCCGGTCTGTCTCATCGCCTGGGTTTGCCGTGATGATTTCGTGTTCTTCTGTTGATAATATTTCACTGCCGGGGAGGACTTCAAAATGCATCCATTCGCTTGCCAAAACGGGCTGGTCAAGATAATCATAGGGGATTACCTGATAGCGGTATTTCCCCGGCGGCAGGGAAACTTCTATGAAAAAGGCATCGGTAAATTCCCGCAATACACTGTTGTATTCCCCTTCCTCTTCCCTTTCCCTTTCAATTATTACCTCATAACGCATGGCATATTCATCGCCGACCCATGCAAGGCGCTGAACGAAACTGTGTTCCGTGTAATGGCTTACTGTCTGCGCCCATGCTGGAGCGAGCGTTGTGAGAAAAAAAGCAAGAAAAAAAACAACACAGTGCCTATGCCCACGTGCAGAATTTCTAGAGGCCATAGAGGATTCCCGGATCTTCCATCTGCACCGGATGGGGAAAAGGGATGTCTATTGTAAAGGTATGTTCAGCCACCAGTCCGCGCTGCTCTATCGTGCCGCCGGGGTTTCTGTTTACCGCTTCCACCTGCCAGACAAACGTGCCTCGGCCCAGCGCGCTGACATTCTCAAGCGCCCAACCGGTGTTTTCCACCGTGGCGCGATTGATCTGCCTCCGTCCGTTGGCGGCCTGCTCGTATAACGCGAAGACATACGCATTTGCGCCGGGCACAGTTGACCATCCAAAGACGATGTTTCTCTGTGTTTTAAGCTGTTCTATGCCAATGCGGTATCCATCGGAGGGCTGGAGGTTCCCTGACACGGGCAGGAGGGGGATGGATAACACCTGCAACTGCCTTGGCTCTGCGGCGCTGACCAGGCCGTTAACATCTCGCGCCTCTACCGTCCAGTACCAAACTCCTTCTTCAAGGCGGTTCAGGCGGATGGCACGGCCCGGATTGATTATCTCTACCGCAGGCCGCCCCTCCAGGGGATCTTTGTTTCTGGAAAGAACGAACCTGGAGCTTTGCACTTCCCCGTCGGCCTCCCAGGCAAACACGGTTTGCGTCCTTAACGCGGCAAGCCCCGGCAGCCTTGCTCCCCTCGCCGGACTCATAAGGCGGAGTTCTACCGAAACCGGCGGCCAATCGGGTCTCGGTGCAATTAACGTTGTTTCCGTTTCGGGCGAGAGTTCGTTTTTTACCAATTGCAATTGTTCCAGTTCTTTTAACTGTTCGCCTTCAAGCAACGCTATTGCCTGCCCTTTTTCGGCGGCGGCTTGTTCTATGAGAAAAAAGGAAACCCGGGAAAAAGCCGCGCCGCCTTCATAACCGGGAGGAAATATCGGCTGTACGCGCCAATACCATGTTCCTTCCGGGAGGCTGGAATCCACGAAAAAGGAAGCGGCTATCTGCCTGTTTATTTTGGGATTGTCGAAGTCCGCGGTTTCGGAAACCTCAAAAATGTAATGCGATACCTCTTCTATTTCCCGCCACTGGAAGCGCAGGGAAGGCCGTTCGTCCTGATAGCGGAACAGGCTGCCCCTTGCGGGGCTTAACAGTTCAAGGTTCGACGCTTCCACTACGGCAAGCCTTCCGGTGGAAAAGATTGTGTCCCCAAAGGACAAGCGCCAGTTCCATACACCGGCTTCAAGGGATACCTCGGCGGAAGCGTCAAGGTTTTCCAAAAATTGAACAACGCGGTTAAAGTTCCTGTCCTCGGCAATTTCAAGGCGTAATGTGTCTTCCTGCCGGAGGTTTATCCGATTCCATGCAAAGCCGACGGGAAAAGGCCGCAGCGTGTTTTTCACATAACGCGCGTTGGGCCTGGGCCGGGTTAGCACCGCCGACGGTTCCTGCCGCTGCGTACCTTCGGCGTTAAAGGCGATTATTGTTCCTGATGGGACTTCCCTGCTCCTCCCTTCTTCGATAAAGACGGCGGCTCCTTCGTTTACCTGTACTGCCAGGCCGTCTTTTCCGGCTGCGGCGGAAAGAACCGTTCCCGCTCCCGTTTCGACTACACGGCCCTTGGAGCTTAATCGCAGGCCGCCTGATCCCTCGCCGGCTGCAATGCCGACGCTTCCTTCGGCCAGTTCGATTTTCAGCGCGTCGTTTCCATCCAGAGAAAGCTGTACGCGTATAAGGGTGTTTTCGTTTATGTCGATTTGCCATCCTTCTATTTTAAGCGTCGCGCCGGAAAGTTCCGCTGTACGGATTAAGTCCCCAAGGTACACAGGCGATTCAACTCTCAGCCTGTCCCAAAGCACGTGATCGGCAGCGCGCCGCTGGACAATGTTGTTTTTTATGATGATAGTACCGACAGGTTTTTCATTTTGCTGGTATATGGTTTGGAATAAATCAAGCCTGAACAAGTTGATGCTGTACGCCGTAACCGAAAGGCAAAATATGACTATGAACAAATCCACAAGACGAAAACGGCTGTCGCTTTTACGCTCTGTGCGTTTCATGAGTCCCCGCCGCCTGGATTGGTTTCACCGATTTTGTATTTTTTTTCATCGGCATTGACATCAATATGCGCGGTATCGGGCGGTTCAATGCCGAGGAGCTTGCGAACATCGGCAAGGGTTTTCGGGCCTTTGCCAATTCCGGAGAGATTTACAACGGCAAATATCCGCACGGGCTGCTCTTTTCCCTTTACGGTTACGGACGGCATTTCTTCGGTGATGAAGCGCTTGTTTACCAATTTCCATGTGTCCTCGCTGATAAGAATATCCGTTCCCAGCGGCTTGTTCAAAGCCTCTATGCGTGAGGCGAGGTTTACCGGATCGCCTATAACCGTGTATTCCATTCGTATATCGCTGCCGAGTTGCCCGGCGGTTACCATTCCGGTATTAATCCCGCAGCCAATACGGATCGGGGGATTGTCAAGGTCGCCCTGCCTGTGTTTCTTGTTCATTTCATAAAGGGATTTGCGCATCATAAGGGCCGCCGCGACGCAGCTAAAAGCGTCTCGCTCGGGACTTCCCGACGTATAAGCGGCTCCCCAGTGGGCCATGACAGCGTCCCCGATAAATTTGTCGATAGTGCCGTTGGTTTTTTCCACGCATTCTACCATGTGGGAAAAATAATCGTTGAGCCAGTGGACAATTTTGTCGGAAGCGTCTTCTCCGAATACCTTGGTGAAGGTTTCCGATTTTGCGGTAAATTCACGGATATCGGAGAAAAAGATTGTCGCGTGTTTCTGGATACCGCCGAGCTTGATCTGGCCGCGCATGGCTTTTAGGGCGATTTCTTTATTGGTGAACCTGCCGAATATGCGCAAAGCGGAACACATCTTTTGAAAACTGATGGTTAACATGCTGATTTCATCCCGTCCTTTTGCCTGTTGCAGTTCAAGATCAAACGTACCGCCTTCGACTTTCCGCGCCGCGACGGCAAGGGCTTTTATCGGGACAGATATGCTTTTTGAAAAGAACCAAATCAGCATTATCGAAAAACTTAAAACCGCGATGGTCAGGTAGATGTTGCGCCTTGTGGTGGCGGCTATCCCTTCAAATACCTTGTCGTATCCTATGCTGGTAATTACGGTACAACCGCCAATGCCTAGTTTTGTGTAGGCTACAAACTGGCGCACTGTTTCAGGCCTTTCGCCACGAGATTGCGTCTCGTTTTGCGGCGCGCCCCTCTCGACTTTGAGGGCTTTGCAAACCGCATCGGCGCAGATGTTATACAGGCGAATAACAAATTGTTTAACGGTTTTCCATGTACTATAGAAAATGTTTTTATTTGCCGCACTTGAGCGCATAACGCCAAAGTCGGTTTCGATTATGGATTGTTTGTTCCGATCGGGGCTTTCCTGTATGTTGCGGATAAAATTATAGCCTGAAACATTTACGCCCGAGCGCACAAGCTCAAAATCAGCGTGGATGAGGATGTCGCCTGAACGGTTTATCATCCATGACTGGTTTAGCCCTGAGCCAAACGACGTATCCAGGTTTTCCGGGGAAAACAGCACCATCGCACCGCCCGTTTCGCCAGGGATAAACATGGCCAAAAGATGCGCTGCAAACTGGGGCGTGGCGTTTATGACAATGGTCTCCCCTGCTGCGGCGCGCAGCAAAGTGGCCTGGTGGTTGTTTCGGAACGTGTCCACAAGAGAGAGGTCTATATCACGTGAATGGAAGAATCGCTCGTTTACCAGAGACCCTGCTCCCTTTCCGGGAATCGCAAAAAAAATTGCCGCCATGCGAGAATTTTGCCTGAAGAAATAAGCGGCGTTATTTCGCGCCAAAGCAGTCCCTGTTCCCGCTGAGGTAATTGTATAAATAAGCGTGAGGGTGTCGGAGCGCATTTTTGCCAGGGTGCCTTCGGCTTCTGCCGTCGAACGACGGTTGGCTTCAAAGTTGCTTTCTTCAGCCGCTATCCGTAAATCCTGCCGCACCAGCCACGACACAAGGACGGTAATTGAGCCAAGGGAGATAAGGACGATGAGGGTAACTATTGTTACCAGCTTGGCGCCAATTGGGAATAGCGCAATTTGGTCTATTTTACGCCGTTTTTCTTTGCCCATGTTTCAATTCCCATGAATAAAGGGTATTAATACCGCAGGGCAAGCCCCGCACCCTCGGCAAGCGCGAACCTTTGGTTTGACGGGGTATGGACACCCGCCTTCCAATCAAGGGTTTTCATTACCCCGCAGAAAAGCTCGCCTCGAATCTGGGGCTGCAGCATATCGGCCTGCCGGACGCGAGGGTGCTGATCGTGGACGATGTTGAAATCAGCATTGAAGTGGCCAAGGGCATGATGGAGTTCTACGGAATGCAGATTGACTGCATGACCAGCAGGCAGGAGGCCGTAGATGCCGTCCGGGTGGAAAAAGCCAGGTACAACGCGATCTTCATGGATCACATGATGCCCGAAATGGACGCGATTGTAAAGCAGTTGGTGCAGGGGAAGGGGGAGTAGGGAAAAGAGCAGAGAGCAAAGAGCAAAGAACAAAGAGTAAAGGGGGCGGCGGTTAGCTGTTGCGCAACTGGCGCACTAAGGCGGCTTTGTCGGGGGCGCTGAAAAACGCGGAGCCGGTTACCAGCACATCCGCGCCGGCGGCGATGGCTGCTGCTGCGGTTTTGTCGTGTATGCCGCCGTCAACCGAAAGCAGGAAGTTAAGGTTGCGTTTTTGCCGCTCATGGGCCAGCAGGCGGACCTTTTCCAGGCATTCGGGGATAAGCTGCTGGCCGCCAAAGCCGGGGTTCACCGTCATTACCAGCACCAGGTCGGCGTAGGGCAATAGCTCGCCGAGCATCCCCGCCGGGGTGGACGGGACGATGCTGATGCCGGCCTTTTTCCCCATGCCCCGAATCTCCTGGAGCAGGCGGTGGGAGTGTACCGCCGCCTCCAGATGGAAGGTGATGGCATCGGCCCCGGCGGCGGCAAAGGCGTGGACGATGCGTTCCGGCGTTTCCACCATCAGGTGAACGTCAAAAAACGCCGCGCTGCGCCGCCGGAGGTCGCCTACCAGCTTGGGGCCAAAGGTCAGGTTCGGCACAAACTGGCCGTCCATCACGTCCAGATGCGCCCAGTCGGCGCCGGATTCCTCAATCTGGGCAAGCGCCCCGCCAAAGTCGGCGAAATCCGCAGAAAGCAGCGAGGGGGCGATAATGGTTTTTCCCATGCCAATAGCATAGCCCCCAGGGACGCTATTGTCAAACCGGGAAAAAATGCTATAATGTCAGAATCAATCCAGAAAAATGAATACGGAACAATCGGTATCGGGGCTTATTCAGAAAGCCTATGACAAGCTGAAAGCCTCAGACGCCGAGGGCGCGGCAGCGCTGCTGGAAGGTGCGCTGCAGATAGATTTTGACAACGAGGAAACCAAGCACGCGCTTAAATCCGTCAACTGGTGGCTTGAGCATACCGCGAAAACCAGCGAGATAAAAAACCCCTACGAAAAGGGGGGCTTTATCCTTTCCCAATTAAAGCAGTACTACGCCTTTCTGGACGGCCTTCCCGGCAGCTACGACCTGTGCCAGTACGCCGTGCGCCGCTTCGTGTTCTCCAGCGCCCTGCTCTGCTTCAGCAACCTGCTTGGGGACGGGGTGAACCAGCACGACCCCGGCCTCCTGCTGCTCGTCGGGCGCTGCTACAAGGGCGTGGGCAACTACGACGAGGCGCTGAACTACCTTGAGCAGGCGGCGCGATTCAGGCGGGAGGACGGGGAAACCCTCGCCGAGCTGGCCGACGTGAACGCCCTGCTGGGGGGGACCCGCACGGCAAAGGCCCTGTTCCGCGAGGCGTTCTTCCTTGCGCCGGAAAAGATCAATCTGCGGGCGATGGAATCGGAGATGATCGTCAGGCTGTGCAACAGGGTGATCCAGGAAAAGGGCTATCGGGAAGAAGAATTGCGCGAGTGGATCCCCGTATACGGCAGGCTGTGGGGGGTGTTCTCGATAAAGCGGGAACTCAAGGCGATAGAATTCGGCAAGCTCAAGCAGTCGATCTTCACCCTGGAAACCGAGTGCCGGGGCAACCCGGCCCAGAGCGCCATCCTGAAACCCCGGCTGATAAACCGGTATTTCTGGCTTATCGATTATTACGAGAACAAGCGGGAAGACCCCAGCCTTATCGATGAGGTCTTGTTAAAAATAAAAGTCACCGATCCTGAAATATACCAGCGGTATATGCGATAGGGTTGATCATAACAGGAGAGATTAATGCCGGACATTGAAACTGAAAACACGGCCCAGGCAAGCAGCTTGCCGCCGGAATCGCTGGCCCTGCTCAAAAGCGTGCGCGAGATGCTCAACGAGGAAAAATGGACGAGGGCCGCCCTCAGCAATTATTCGACCAACCAGTTCAAGGAATTCGATTCCATCCTCAGCAACGCCAGGGACCGGCGGGTTATCGACGAAATGAAAAAAGACTGCGACGATCACCTTTCCCATTCCCGCAACAGCATCATCGCCCTGTACCTTTCGGGCATGGTGGCGCTTTCCCGCCAGATCATCGACGACGCGGCGATGGTCAACCTGGTAACGATCTTCGCCGACAACAACAAATGGGCAATCGTCAAATACCTGTGCGAGCGCATCCTCAACTACGGCGAATCGAAATTCGCCCTCCGCAAGCTGATCGAGTGCTACAAGAACGAGAACAACGAGGCGGCGTTGCCCGGCATCTGGGAACGCCTAGTAAAGGTTGACTACGAGGAGGCGGACATCGCCAAGGCCCTTGCCGAGCATTACGAAAAGCAGGGCAAGGACGAGGCGGCGGTAGACTACTACAAAAAGGCGCTGCACCGCTACATCAACAAGGGCATGTTTGCCAGCGTCAAGGAAATATGGGAAAAGCTCCTGCTCTACTGCCCCGACGACATCGATTTCTTCCTCCATGTGCAGAAAAAAGTCGCCAAAATCATTAGCGAGGAAAAGGCAATCGACCTTTTGAAGATCGTGTACGAATCCTGCAAGAAGGACAACGTCAACACGGCGATTGACATACTCAAGATTGTCTTGCAGTACGACGAGAAGGACAACGGCGCGCGCAGGGAGATCGTCGAGTGCTATCGGAAAAAATACGCTGGCCACAGCCAAGTAGAGGACTACATACGAATCTCCAACCTCCTGCCAAGCTACCGCAACGTCCAAGAGGCGATAACCGACTTCGAGAAGCACATATCGTTTGACAAGGGGAGCTACGTGTTCCATCGGACATGGGGCGTCGGCAGGATAGCGGGCATCGAGGGCGATGACATCAGGATCGATTTTTCCAAGAAGCGCGACCACGTCATGTCGCTGAAGATGGCGATTGAGGCGCTGCAAACCCTGTCCAAGGATCATATATGGGTGCTGAAGGCGACTTGGAAAAAAGAAAAGTTCGTGGAAAAGATCAAGGCGGACATCCCCTGGGCCCTGCGCACCGTGATCAAGAGCTTCGGGAATTCCTGCGACATCAAGCGGATAAAGGCCGAACTGTGCCCCGGAATGCTCACCGAGAAGGAATGGACATCATGGAACACCAAGGCGCGGGATGTGCTCAAGTCCGATCCCAACTTCGGCGTGAGCCCCGACAACATCGACATCATCACGATCCGGGAGCGCCCCATAAGCGTCTCGGAAAAACTGTACAACGAGTTCAAGGCCGAGCGGAATTTTTTTGACCGGGCCGCGACGATCCGCAGTTTCGCCAACCAGGAAAACGCCGACATCGATTCTGAGTACTTCGCCGAAATGTTCTCGTACCTCAGCTCCTTCGTCAAAACACCGAGCCAGGCCGGCGAGCAGACCATCGCCGCGTACCTGTTGATCAAGGAACTGGCAGGCAAGTACCCCCACCTTGGCGCGAGCCTCCCGATCAGCTTCGCCGACATCTTCACGGGGATCAGCGACATCCCCGGCATCTATTCCAGCCTCAAGGACAACACGCTCAAGAAGAATTTTCTTGCCAGCGTCCAGCAGTACATTCCCGGCTGGGCGGACGTTTTCGTGCAGATGTTCCCCCGCAACATCGACGCGTCGATCATCAGCCAGCTTGAGCGGGAAGGCCACTACGAAAAACTCACGGCGATGGCCGTGGACTGCTTCGATCATTTCAAGGAGCGGCGGGAGGCGGTGGTATGGCTGTACAGGATGAACGCCGCCGCCAGGGCCGATCTGGCTGCCAAAACGGGAGGCGAAAAGGAATCCCTCGCGGAGGCCGAGGCGCGGGCGAAGTGGTACGGCGACGCCAACATCAGCGAGGAACGGCAGCTTATCGCGCTGATAAGCATACTCGACCTGACCTACCGCGACATCGACAACCAGCGGGATACCGCCGAAGCGCGCAAGATCAACAAGCAGGTGCACAGCATCCTGTTCAAGGACAAATGCCTCGCCCTGTTTATCGACGGCGCAGGTCTGGACACTGTTACCCGTTTCTATACCTTCATCAGCGATGTCAAGAACCTTGACCCGCAGGACAAGCTCAACCTGAAAAGCAGGATAATGGAAAAGCACCCGGACTTTAAATTCACCGAAGTTTCGGAGAAGCGCCTTCCCCAGGGGCTTATCGTTACCAAGGCAAAGTTCGAGGAAAAGCAAAAGGAGCTTGCCCATATCATGGACGTGGAAGTCCCCGCCAACTCAAAGGAGTTGGAGGCGGCACGGCAGCACGGCGACCTTAGCGAAAACGCCGAGTTCAAGGCCGCGACGGAAAAACAAGGCCTGCTGAATTCCGTGGCGGAACGGCTCAAGGGGGATTTGGAACGCGCCCAAATTTTCGATCCGGCCATGATCGATACTTCCCGGGTGTCTTTTGGAACCGTTGTCGTGCTGTACAACAACAGCAAGGACAGGACGGAGGAGTACACCATACTCGGCCCCTGGGAATCCGACCCGGAGCACAACATTATTTCCTACCAGACCCCCTTTGGGAGGGAGATGCTGACCAAATCCGAAGGCGAGCAATTTAGTTTTACCAGCGAAGGCGAAAAGAAAACATACACGGTGCAAAGCATACGGGCGGCGGGGTTTTAAGCCAGGGGAAAAGGAAAGAGGAGGAGGCGCAGACACACGCCCCCGTTGTTCAGGACGGCGATGTTACAGGTAGCGTCGCCGGGCAATGTGCGACAATAACAACCTGTGTTAACGTAAGTTCGAAAAAAAGATTAAGCAAGCATCGCCAAAGCCCTCTCGTCTCCCGGAACACGAATGGACGGCTTATGAGGCAGGAAACTGTATGCCGATAAAGCCGCCAGTACATTGACCATGAAATTAACGACGCTCCGGTGCCGGCT
>JAISSG010000091.1 GCA_031273185.1 Treponema sp.
GCTCTTTTCCCAGGATTCAGGGACAAGGGAGCTGGGCGGCTCCATCCCGGAGGAGTTGCTCCGTCCCCGCAGGGATGAAACCCCCCGCTACCCGATAGACACGGTCATTGGGCCGTTGGGTCAGGGTGATGCACCCAGGGAGGCATACGATGTCGCCCGCAGAGCGGCCGAGGCGCTGCTGGCGGGGACGAAAAGCGCCGCTGTCCTTTCCACGGTAAACAGCGTGTTTCTTGATAGCTACATGAGCGCCCTCAACGAGGTAAACCCCCGGCTGTACCGCCTGGGCGGAGGGCGGGAAGGGCCTGACGGCTCGGTTTCCTTTCTCGTGCGGTTTGCGGGAAGGGAACAGGGCATAACCGGCGAGCTGTTTGTCCGGCTGGAAGAGCGCCGTTCGGAAGAACGCCGTCCTGCAGCCATCCCCCCTGTAAGCGAAGAAGCGGTTAATGCCGAAAATGAGGAAGGGGACGATGTGCCGGAGGCGGTCCCGGCAGTTGCCGAAGAGCAGCCGGAACCCCAGGAGCAGGAGGCACCGCCCGTTACGGTCACGGTTACAAGGGTCTGGATTTTTGAGGATCTTATTCTGGAAGAGCCGCGAAGCCGCGAGGCGGAAAACACGCAAGGCCCCAACCGCTTCGACTTTTCCCCCTATGAGAGGTTTTTTTAAAAAAACATGGCAACATCAGTCAGAAAAATTGAAAAAGAATTTTTGCTGAAGGTTCTGTACGATGAACAGCTTCCTGCGATTTACCACAAGGATCGAACAGAGTATTTTTTCTATCTTGAAAAGCCGGTAAAAAACGAGATGCATTTTAGTTCCGATTGTCCCCTGGACAAGCTCAGGCCAAAACACAGCATAGAACTGAAGTTTGACTACATGGGCAAGGTGATAACCTTTAGCGTGGAGGTTATGCAGATCAAGAACCGGAATATTGTCTGCACGGTACCTGATTATCTGTACAAGGACCTTGGCCGCGCGTATTCACGGGTCAACATTCCGCCGGAGATGAAAGTGCAGTTTACCTTTCAGGGGGATCGCTACAATCTTTCCTTCCCCAAGGTACAGCAGTTTAATTCCACCGATCTCAGCCTGTTTTTTGATAACACCGACACCAGGAATCTTGCCGGGCTTATCGATCAGATGGCATCGTGGATCAAAACAATTGCCACCAGCTACCAGCTGGTAATCTTCAGGGACACCAGGCCGTCTGCCACGGAGGAACGGATCGTTGCCGAGACGGGCAAGGCCCTGTACCTGCCCACGGTCAGGGAAGGCTTTCCCCAGGAAGACCCGTTTCCCCGCCCCCGGCTGATAACCGAGCAGATATTTCACCGCTACCTTGAAAGCATCGGCGTGGGCCAGACCTTCCTTGCCAGCACCACCGCCCGTTTTATCAAGGCAAAAGCGGAAGACGGATATTATTCCGATGCCTGGATTCCGATCCTCTTTCACGAATACGTGGTTGGCTACGTACATATCTGGATTGATGCCGGGGGATACCGCCCCTTTGACTATGCGGTGATTGACACCATGTACCAGTTTGCCAAGGTGCTGGCGCACTCGCTGGAAACCAACGGTTATTTTGAAGACGGAAAAATCAGGAACAGCACCTTTATGGGCAACATCATTGACATCAGCGCGTCCGGGCTATTGTTCTCCTACCCCCGGTCCGGTTTGTTTGCATTCCTGCTGCCGGACAGCAAGCTGACGGTCGGCATTACCACCCCGGATCGCAGCATTACGACAAACGCGGCAATAGTGCGCCGTTTTAAGGACGACGCCTATGGCTATTTTGGCTGCCAGTTCGAGGACATATCCGACGATGACCTTGGCTATCTGTTTGAATACATCTACGGCAAGCCCTTTACCGAGTTCGACGCACGATTCCTCGCCGGGCAGGTTTAAGGGATGAGGGAAGAAGGAAGAAGAAGAAGACTCACACAGAGGCACTAAGGCACATCGTACCTTCGGTACGCGGCACGGAGGTAAGAGGGAAGGGGGAGAGATGGTGACTAGTACCCTTGCGTGACCCGTGAAATAATTGATCGCATAATCAAAAATGTAGAGGTTGAATTTGATTGAAAACAGGTGAAGTTCTTGTTATTTTCGGTTCTTATTTTCTTCATAGGGTTTGCATTCGGGCATATTTTTCATATATTAGCAAAACAAGTGCAGTAATAAAAATAAGAAACGATTCGAGTTTTTTCTTAAGAACAACAGGATTATATTTATTAAAATGTAAAAATGGTATAAATAAAATAAGTTATATTATTGTTATATTAATTGCTTTTGAAATATTATTTTTGCCATCTTCAGCGATTGTCTTTTCACTGATAATATTAAATATTATTAATTTTAATGAAATATATTACATAATAAAAATAATGTTTTGGTATATATGGATTGTATGGCAAATTATGACAGTATTGTTTATATATATCATGAAAACAAAAAAAACAAAAGTGACACAACATTAATTGCTATAAGAATAATTTGGTAGCGCACATCACCCCGGTTTGCTACGGCTAGGTTGGTCGCTACGCTCACTCCCTCTCCTCCTCTCTCCCCTCCGTGCCTTCGTGCCTCCGTGTGAGACTCTTCCTTCTTCCCTGCCTTCACTTCAATACAACTTCCGTCCTGCCGAAGCCGCCGAGTTCGGGGCGGGAGAAATAGTAGTCGGCAACGGACGGTTCTTTTTTGAGCCAGTCGTGGACGCCTTTTTGTAAAATGCCGTCCCCCTTGCCGTGTACTACGGAAAAGCCTCCCAGCCCGTGCAGTACCGCCGCATCGATCTGGCGGCGCAACGCCTCGAACGCTTCCTCAAGACGCAGTCCGCAGAGGTTGATTTCGGCGCGGGCGGCGGGGATCGCGGCAAGTTCTACCGAGGCGGCCACGGGCTTACGCGGCAAGGGGGTGGCGGGAACAAGTTCCCGTTCGGGGTAGCTTACCTTGAGCGGACCGATCTCCACAACCCAGGCATTTTCGCCGGCGCTTTTTTTTGCCCTGCGAACCAGCACCCCGCGCCGCCGCTGCTCTCCGGCCAGCACCTCCATGCCCGGGGCAAAGTCTGTTGTGCCACCGTCGTCGGTTCCACGTTGGTTTTCAGCACGACGGCGTTCCCCGGCAATGGCCCGTTCCTCTTCCTCCAGTGCGGCGTCCTCGGCCTCAACGGTGCGGGCCAGCTCTCCCAGAAATTCCTTTACCTTGAGGGTCTTCTCGCGGGTCAGCTCCTCTTCGCGCAGTTCCCGCACAAGGTTTTCAAGGGTTTTGCGGCTTTCGTCCAATAGCAAGCGCAGTTTTCCGGCAAGCCCGGCCTTAAGTTCCAGCTCTTTCTGCCGTAGCCGCAGTTCCTTAAGGTCGGACTGGCGGAGGTTGTCCTTCAGCCGCGATTCTTCCAGCCGCGCTTTTTCGGCAAGGGCGTCAAGCTCCTGATGTTTTTCCTTAAGGCCGCTGATCAGGGCCGACACGTCGGAATGGCCGGAGTCCAGATAGCTTTTGGCCCCAGCGACAAGGCTCTCGTCCAGACCGTTGCGCGCGGCAATCTCCAGCGCACGGCTTTCGCCGGGTATGCCCGTGATGATACGGTACGTGGGGGAAAGGGTTGTAACGTTAAATTCCACGGAGGCGTTTTCCACCTGCTGGCGGCTGTACCCGTAGTTCTTCAAAATGCCGTGGTGGGTGGTGACCAACAGGCGGGTGTTTTTTTCGATAAGGTGATCGAGTATGGCCATGGCGATGGCGCTGCCCTCGTGGGGGTCGGTGCCGGAACCAAGCTCGTCCAACAGCGCCAGCGAACGTCCGGTGGAATGGGCGATGATTCCAGCGATGTTGGTAATATGGGCGGAAAAGGTTGAAAGCGATTGCCCGATGGACTGCTCGTCGCCGATGTCGGCAAAAATGCTGTCAAATACGGGCAGGACAGTACCTTCACCGGCGGGCAGGGCAAGGCCGATCTGGTTCATCATGGCAAAAAGGCCAACGGTTTTAAGCGCAACGGTTTTACCGCCGGTATTCGGGCCGGTGATGATCAGCGCCCGTATGCCGTCATCCACGACAAGGTCGATGGGAACGGCATTTTTGACAAGGGGGTGGCGTGCCTGCACGAGGGCCAGACGCTGCGAACGCAAGTCCGGGGCAAAGGTTCCCGATGTTTCCAGCGCGTACCGAGCCTTTGCCATTAACACTTCAACGCTTAATATCATTAAGCGTAACGCCGTTAATGCTTCACTGCTTTCTGACAGGTTCTGTGTTACACCGAGCATTATTTTTCTGATTTCGGCGTCAAGGTTGCGGTTTTCGATAAGGATTTCGTTGTTTTTTTCCACAACGTCTTCCGGCTCAACAAATATCGTCTGCCCGCTTGACGAAACCTCGTGCACTATGCCCCGTATCCTGCCGCGAAAATTCGCTTTAATGGCCAGCACGGTTCTGCCGTCCCGCTGTGACGGCACCGTCGATTGCAGCATGCGTCTGGTTTCCTCATGTGTCGTGTAGCGCGAGACGGCAGTTTCCAGCGCGGTGTTCAGTTTTTTTATCCGTTGTCTGATGGCCCGCAGTTCCGGCAGGTGGCGGAGGTTTCCCTCCCGATCCATGACGCGGAACACGGCGTCGGCAAGCTCCCCGCAACGGGGCGTACGGGAGAGCATCTCGGCAAAAATCGGCTGGGGCGACAGCCATTCGATCAGCTCCCCGCCGCGCTCGACGAACAGGCCGATGGCGCAGGCTTCGTCGATTGCAAGGATCATCCCCTCGACATTGAGTTTGGGGAGCAGGAAGCCGATTGACGGCAGGTATCGGCGCGGCTCGCCACCTGCTTCGTTAATGCGGGAAAGTATCGCTTTGACGGCCTCTTTGGTTTGTGCCACCGCGTCAGGATCGCCCAATGGCGTTTCGTCGCGGATCATCGCCGAGGCTTCTTCGCTGTTGGCTCCAGCGGCAAGCCGATCCAGTATGCTGGCGAAATCAAGGAGTTGCAATGTTTTTTGCACTAAAATGTTTTTATCAATTACCATATTAATCGACATGGTTTTTGCCCGAAAGCTCGTCGTGTATCCGCAAAAAGCTCGTGTACCGATCCTCGTGGATAATGCCGGCGGCCACGGCTTCCATAATCTTGCAGCCCGGCTCGATCCGGTGGGAACAGGAAAGGCCGTAGGAGCATTTCCCGGCAAGCGATGCAAATTCCCCCATGTGCAAAATTATGTCGTCCGGGCCGATGTCGTCCGGCACAAAGCGCCGTATCCCCGGCGTGTCGATCAGCCAGGTCACATCGTCAATCTCCACCACCGAGGCAAGGGTGGTTGTGTGGTTGCCCCGGTCGTATTTTTCATTAATGGCTCCGGTTTTAATGTCCAGCCCCGGCAACAGGGCGTTGATAAGGCTGGACTTGCCCACCCCCGACTGCCCCGTCAACACGGATCGTTTCCCGCCGATACGTTCGCGCAGATCGTCAAGCCCCTCGCCAGTTTTTGCGGAAACCTCGCACACTTCAAAGCCGATACGCCTAAAATCCTCCAGCCGTTCGTCGGCGTCAAGGCGGTCTTCACAGCCGTCTTCCCCGTCAAGATCTATTTTATTGCAAACAATAACGGCAGGAATATCCGCGATGTCCGCCTGCAACAGCACCCGGTCAAGAAATCGGGGTCTGAACGGCGGGGAACTGCGGGTGGTCATGCAAAGGACCTGATCGATGTTCGCGGCAAGCAGTTGGGTTTGGCTTCCTTTTTGGTTAAAACGGCTAAAAAGATTTTTTCGATCTTCCACCGCGATGATCATTGCAGTCCCAGGGTGTCCCGGATCGATCTCAAACTGTACCCGATCCCCGGGGGCGAGGGGGTTGTAGAAGCCCTCTGTGCCTTTAAGGATTTTTCCTTTTATACGGCACTGGATGTCGGTACCATCGGCCTGATCGGGGCGCACGGTAATGATGTTCCGCGAGCCGCTTAACACGACACCGGACTGTCCGCTCATGGCTGCCCCATCAGCGAAAGGCTAAAGCCCAGACGCTCCGCCCAGCTTACCCACGAGGGCTGTGGCGCATCAGGGCCGGTAAGGATTAGGCGGTTACGGGCGGCGCTGTCCGCAGGTTGTTGTTCCGCAGAAGGTTGTTCTGCAATGGTTTTGATAAGCGACTCTACGCGCTGGGATATTCCTTCGATAGAATCGTACATGCCGATGTCGGGGGACGCTTCGGCCCGGAATTCTTCAAGCAGGAACAGAAAGTGGGTACAGCCCAGCACCAGCGCGTCAACTCCGGCGGTGCGGAAACGGTCTATGTAGCCCCGCGCCACCTCCCGTTTTTCTTCGTCCGATGCGGAAAGAAAGCGGAATTCGACAAACTCGATAAGCTCCGGCGCGGCTATGCCGAAAATTTCGCCGCCGCCAAACTGGGCGGCAAGATCCCGGATGTACGGCTGGTTGACGGTCAGTTTCGAGCCCAGCACGCCGATTTTTCCGGTCTTTGACCCCAGCACGGCGGGTTTTACCGCAGGCACCGTTCCCACAAACGGAAGCTGGGGGTAGTTTTTGCGCAGTACGTCAAGTCCGGCGATGGTGGCGGTGTTGCAGGCTATTACCACAATTTTAGGGTCGATGATCCTGATGATCCGTGCCATCAGCTCGATCAAAATCTCCGCAAGCGCGTCCTTTTCCCGCATGCCGTAAGGAAAGTGCTCCCGGTCGGCAAGGCACACCACGTTTTCGCCGGGGTTCCGCTTGAGAAAATGGCGGCAGTAGGGAATACTGCCGACGCCGGTGTCCAAAAAAAGTATGGGACGGTCTGCCATATTGTTCAGTTGAATAGGTTGTCGAAGGCGGTGCTTGCCGCCCTAGCCTGGTCGATTTCTTTTTTCTGGCCCGCCGTCCCG
>JAISSG010000139.1 GCA_031273185.1 Treponema sp.
AAACGCTAATTCTTTGCTACATAAGGAATTACGAAACGTATAGTGTTTCATACACCATCTCGTAATTCTTTATCCTGTAAGGAATTACAATTTATAGTGCGCTGGCCCTGAGGGCAAAACGGCAAACCCCTTACAAAAACCGCCTGATCGTGCTATTGTATCGTTTTACGAGGGCAATATGCGGCAGGAAAATGATCCCGGCTTGACTGTAGTGCGGTTTTCTATCGGCGCAAAACTGATAATGATTATCACGTTTATCGTGCTGCTCTCCCTTGGCTCCATTAATGCCCTGGTGTCATGGATGGTTCGCGGCGACCTGCGGATTGCGGCGGAAGAGAATAACTTTGAAGCCAACCAATACCTGGCAATGGCTGCGGAAACGGCTTTCCATAACGTGCTCTCCAATTCCATGATACTCATGCGAACCATTGCCTCCGCAGGGGCGGGCAGCGCCATTGCCCGGGAGTCGCCGGATTTTTTCTTCGAGCGCCACCCGGAGGTTGCGGCAGTTTTTTTTACCGCCGGCGCCCAAACGGAACTGCTGGTAAACGGGCAATTTTTTGATTCGGGCAACATGGACCCGTCCCTGGCGGCCTCATACCGGGACGCTAACCATGTGGCATTGATGCGGGCCGCCGCAGGGGAAACGGTGCTGTTAAACGCCGCTCCCCACTTTGCTTCTCCGGTGCTGGCCTTGTTTTTCCCGTGGCAGAACGGCGGCGGCGGGGTTTTGTTTGCCTCAATGGACTTAAACGATTCTTTCGGCTCGGGTGTAAGCCAGTCGTATCTGATAAACGATTTGGGCGATATTCTGGTTCATCCCGATTTTCACCTGGTGCGTTTTTCCATGAATGTGGCGGCCCGTGATTTTACCCGGTATGTATGGGACAGCCCCGGGCGGAATGCCCAGACATTGTATACCGAGGACGGTGTTCGCTATTTCGGGGCTTTTACCAAGCTGGATACCGCGGGAGCCGTGGTGATTACCCGCATCGAATACAACAAGGTCTTTGAAGGGATAGACGCTACTACCCGGCGCAATATGTACCTTACCGGGGCAGTATTAAGCGTTTCGATAATACTGATCTGGTTTTTCTCAAAAACGATCTCCATTCCGCTGAAGGCATTGGCCGTCGCCGCGCACACGATCGAACGGGGGGATTTTGAAGTGTCATTGCGGCCCCGTGGCCGCGACGAGATTGGCGTATTGACCGCAAGTTTTCAGCACATGTGCAAGGCGCTGGGCATTTTCGGCAGGTTTACCAACCGCGACATCGCGTTACGCGCAATGCGCGGCGAGATAAAGCCGGGAGGCCTGCCGAAACACGCGACCATATTTTTCTCGGACATTCGGGATTTTACCGCAATATCGGAAAACTTTACCAAGGCATTCGGGGACGAAGCCTCCGACCGCATCGTTTCCTGGCTCAACAATTACTTTACGCAAATGGTCGATTGCGTTGAGAAAACAGGCGGCGTAGTGGACAAGTTTATCGGCGACGCGCTGATGGCCCACTGGGGGACTGCCTACACAACGGGCAGCGTCAGAAGGGACGCCTACAACTGCATCAGGACGGCGCTCATGATGCGCAGCGTCATCAACCGCATAAACAAGGGCTGCAAAAAAGGGGACCCGGCCAACCCGCGCATACGCATCGGCATCGGTATCAACACCGGGATTGTTACCGCCGGACAGATAGGCTCCGATCTGCGCATGGACTACACCGTGACCGGCGATCCGGTAAACCTTGCGTCCAGGGTCGAGGCGCTGAACAAGCCCTTTTACACGGATATCCTTATCACCGAGAACACATGGCGGCTTGTAAGGAAAAAATTCGTCACCAAGGAAATGCCTTCGGTACGGGTAAAAGGAAAGGAAAAGCCGGTACGGATATTTGCCGTTATTAATTTCATGAAAAGCATGAAGGGTCCCAGGTCCCTTGCCAAAGTGCGCAAGCTCCTGGGTATTAAAGCCCCGGATGTTTCAAAAGCGAACGCCAACGTCCGTGAAAGAAAGCATACGATCATCGGGACCGGCTGACAGGAACAGGAATGAGCGATAATGCGCACCCTCCCTCGTTAAGAGGGGCCCCTTCTAAAAGGGACTTTGGGTTTGTAGATGTTTTTGTGATCCTGTTTTTTCTTTCCACGGCGGCGATAAGCGTTTATCTGTTCAGGGCCGATCTGATGCAGACCATCGAAGCCCGCGACGAAGAACCGGCGGGAACTATTATCATAAGAAATAACATCGTCCAGCGGCGTTATGCGGATAGGGTAATCTGGGAACGGCTCTTTGTCGATTCGCCGGTGTATTCAGGCGACCTGATTCGCGCCTCCGATCTTTCCGGGGCGACCATTCACCTTGACAAAAACCAGATCAGCGTCAATGAAAACACGCTGATACGCATACGGCACTCGCTGGTTGAGCTGACCGAGGGAAACCTGAGCGTTGCTACCGGCGAAGGCGCGGGTATCATGCTGAGCCTGATGGGCCGCCAGGTGCAGCTTGAATCGGGGACGGTGCTTAACGCCGAGCTTGGGAAAGAGGGCATAGTAGTCATGGTGAATGACGGGGCCGCGACATTCGTCGAGGAAGGGCAGACGCGGGAGCTTGTCGCGGGAATGCTGGTTGCCCAGGACCCCAGCGGGGCGGAGCGGATAATACCGGCGGCAGTTGTAACAAGTTTCGGGTCCAACGAGCGTTATCTGAAAAATGCCCCTGAGCCCCTGTCCCTCGATTTTAAGTGGAACAACATAAATATTGAAAAAGGGGAGACGGTGCGGCTGGAGATTGCCGGGAACCGGGGCTTCACGAAGGATGTGCGGGTTATCGAGCGCGTTATCGAAGGCCCTGACAGCTATGCGCAGGCAGACTTTGAAGCCGGGCTTTGGTATTGGCGAATCGCCTACGGCGATAGCATCCTCAGTACGGGGCAGATCGCCGTGGCCGAAGCTGCCAGGACCGAACTGTTAAGCCCGGTAGCGAACAGCGTATTCCGCTATCACAGCGACTTGCCCCAACTGCGTTTCCAGTGGTCGCAAAGCGGCGAGGCATCGCATTATATTCTGGAAGTCAGCGCAACACCGGGTTTTGAAAACACCGCAATAAGCCGGCAGGTCTCGGCGCTTTATTGTATTCAGTCGGGGCTGGGGCAGGGGACATGGTACTGGCGCGTGCTGCCCGTTTTTCCTCCCGCATTCAAAGGCACAGCCGTTTATTCGCCTGTCTCGTCATTCAGGATAGAGCAGACCGCCGATCCCCTGGCCCCCGCGTTTGAACTGCCGCCTCCTGCCAGGCGGACGTACACTGTCCAGCAGGACGATACCCTCAGCAAAATCGCACGAGCGGTATATGGCGACTCTTCCCTCTGGAGAAGAATCGCCGAGGCGAACGACATTGGGGAAAACCTTTTGATTTTCCCGGATCAGGTATTATTGATTCCGTAAGTTTGATCGCCGGGGAAGACAACCAGAAAGCGCCCCTGCCTGGCGGTTACGCTAACCTGCTCCCCGGCTGCCTCGTTGCTCAGGCTGTACAGGCCCCGCTCCCAGCGGACGCTGCCCAGCGGCCACTTGAGCCCCCGGCTCTCCGCCTTCCAGGGGCCGCCGCCCAGCGGGAACACCGAAACCATGCTACCCGGCTCGATGCTTGCCGCCGCGTTTTCCGCCGCGCCGCCGCCCCCTTCGATGCAGTGCATGTCCTCGCCTGCGGTGATCCAGCGGCGGGGGAAACGCTCCCGCTCGAACAGGTCCCTGATGCCAAGGAGGTGGTCGATCCTGCCGCCGCCCCCGCCGATTATCCACGCCGCGCCGCAGCCCTTTTCCCACAGCAGGGAAAGCGCCAACTCGGTGTCGCTGTGATCTTTTTCGGCGGCGTGGCGGACAACCCGCTCGCCGGGATACTTTGCAAGGCGGCTTTCACTGCCCAGCGAGTCCATGTCGCCGACGATCCAGTCCGGCGACA
>JAISSG010000157.1 GCA_031273185.1 Treponema sp.
AGAGTGATTTTGGCAAATTTAGCACCAAACCTCGCATTTTTGCACTTACGGGTGAAGTGTTTTAAGACAAATTTCTTATAAAAACAGAGCCATTTTAGCTTCATGCGTTTGTCGTGGGGGGGGGGGGGGGGTAGCAACACGAAATACCAATTGGTTGTAATTATTTGTGCTAACAACATTATAAGTCAAAGTGATAGTATCGCCAGCATGGCCAAAGTCGGGATTTAAGGAAACCGAATCTCCCTGTTCGTCCCCGCTCAGCGATATGGCAATATCATACGGAATTTTTCTGCCCTGCGCCGTAACATTAACACTACTACCTTTACTAACGGTGCAAGTAATAATATTACCGGCATTGGATCCCGTTATGGTATAAGTATCCCCGGTTGCGCTGCCAATGGCTGCCTCGTCAGCCTTCCACTGATAGCTGAACGGCCCTGTTGTACTGCGTATGCCGCTGGTGTCAACGGTAAGCACGCTGCCGATCCGGTAGGTTCCCTGGATTTTCGCTTCATCTTTCGGTGGATTATCCAGGGAAGCCGGGTTCTTGCACGAGGCAAAAAACACCAGCGCAATGGCGGCACAGGCCATTGCCAAAAAAGCCCGTTTTCCGATTATCCAATTTATCATATCATAGTCCTCCTCGGTTATCGCCGCAATAATGGTTCAAAAGCAACACCTTATAATAGTATACCTCACTTGGAGCCACCTTTCAAGAAAACACCAGAGGCCTTCCGCCTTTGCGCCCCCTCTTCCCTTTGCTCCTTACTCTTTGCTCCTTACTCTTTGCTCTTTGCTCTTTACTCTTTTCTCTTTGCTCTTTGCTCTTTGCTCTTTGCACCTTACTCTTTGCTCCTTACTCTTTGCTCTTTGCCTTTTCTCTCTTACTTTTTCCCCTCTTTCCCCGCAACCTCTTTCCCGCTTTTGGGTCAAAAAAACATCTTGACAAAATCAGGAAATCTGTTACATTAGGAGAATGACAAATATCAAGAATTTGTCATGGAAAACAGAGGATGGCAGTAGAAATAATAGGAACGGGGAAGGCAGTGCCTTCCCGCAGGGTTAGTAACGACGACCTCACCGACCGGGTTGACACCAGCGACGAGTGGATCCGCTCCCACACGGGGATAGGATTCCGGCATTTTGCCGATGAAACCACGGCAACGAGCGATCTTGCCCTGGAAGCGGCGAAAAACGCCTTGGCAATGGCCGCCGGTTTCACCGGGGACGCGCTGTCGGACCCCCAGGAACGGGATCGGGCGGCGGCGGAAGCGGCAAAAAGCCTCGATTTTATCGTTATAGGGACCGCAACGCCCGATTTTGTCGGCTGCCCCTCCACTGCCTGCATCGTGCAGGACAGGCTGGGGGCGGAAAAGGCCGCGGCAATGGACATAACCGCCGGTTGCACGGGCTTTGTCTACGGGCTTGAGACCGCTGCGGGCATTCTCGGCATCTCCAGCGAGCGCAAGCGGGCGCTGGTTATCGGCGCGGAGATGCTGAGCAAGGTTATAGACTGGACCGACCGTGGCACCTGCATCCTGTTCGGGGACGGCGCGGGGGCTGCGGTGATAGAAAAAACCGATGCCCCCTCGAAAGGGCCGGGCAGGCGGGGGCTGCTGCGTACCATGCTGCGGGCGGACGGCTCCGGCAGGGACAGCCTGCTGTTCCGCAGGGGAGGCTCCCGCAACCCCTTCAAAGTGGGCGAAACCATCGAAAAGCCGATTTGCGTCGAGATGAACGGGCAGGAGGTGTACAACTTTGCGGTCAAGGCCGTTGCCGATACTGCCGTTGCGCTCATGGAGGCCGAGGGGATCACGGCGGACGACCTTGCGTGGATCGTCCCCCACCAGGCAAACGCCCGAATCGTGCTGGCCGCGGGAAGGCGGCTGAAAATCCCGATGGGCAAGCTGTTCCTTAATATCGAGGAATACGCCAACACCTCGGCGGCGTCGATCCCCATAGCGCTGGACGAGCTGAACCGAAGCGGGAAGCTCAACAAGGGAGACCTGATCATGACCGTCGGTTTTGGCGCTGGCCTGACCTATGGCGGAAATATTATTATATGGTGAGCCAGTTTCAAAACTCGGTTAGTTTTGAAACTGGCTTTGGAAAAACCGTTCAAAGACCGGTTTTTCCCATAAATCTAAGGTAGACTTTTCAAAACTGAAGTTTTGAAAAGTCATCTGATAAGGAAGGAAACGATGAAGAACGATATTGTGTATTTGTTCCCCGGACAGGGGGCCCAGTATCAGGGCATGGCGCTGGATTTCCTCGGCACGGGCAGCGTGGCGGTGAAACAACTGTTTGACACGGCCTCGGCGATTTTTGGCAAAGACGCAGAAGCCCTGTTGCGGGATTCGGATGCGGACACGCTCAAGCGCACCGACGTTTCACAGCCTACGGTAACACTGGCAAACCTTGCCGCCGCCGCGTATCTAACCGAGCAGGGCTGGACACCGAAGGCCTGCGCCGGTTTTAGCCTCGGCGAGTATGCCGCGCTGGTCTGCGCCGGAGTCATCAGTGCGGAGGACTGCCTTCGCCTGGTCAAAGAACGTGGCGCGGCGATGCAGAAAACCGCCGACCGTCTGCGTGAAGCGGCTGGCGGCGATCCATCGGCAGCGCCGGGCATGGCGGCGGTCATGGGCATTGCCCCCGATCAAATCGAGGCGCTTATCGCCCAGTGGACCGCGGCGGGCCTTAAAGACCTGTACGCGGCAAACATCAATTCGCCCAAGCAGGTTGCCGTCAGCGGGACCGCCGCCGCCCTGACCGAAGCGGAAACCCGTTTCAAGGATGCCGGTGCAAAGCGCGTCCTGCGCTTGCAGGTTGCCGGCCCCTTCCACTCGCCGCTGATGTCCGACTCCGCCGAGGCCTTCCGCCCGATTCTTGAAGCCGTTACTTTCAACGATCCCACAGTTCCCTTATACTCAAATGTTACCGGCAAGCGCGTTGCATCGGGCGAGGAAGCAAAAAAACTCGCGCTGTTGCAGATCACCAACCCCGTTCGCTGGATTGACGAAGAAGCGGCGATTGCCGCAGCGGGCGGCTTTTCGGCGTGTCTTGAGGTCGGCCCCGGCAAGGTGTTGCAGGGCCTGTGGCGTGATTCGGGAAGTGAAGTCCCCGTCTGTGCCGCCGGAACGGTCGAAGATATAGCAAAAATTGGTAGCAACTAGGGGAGCAGTATGAATCTGAACGGAAAAAAAGCGCTGGTAACTGGCGCATCACGGGGCATCGGCAGAGCCATCGTCGAACGCTTTTTGGAGGCGGGGGCAGAGGTCTGGGGCATGAGCACGTCGGAACCCGCCGACTTGCAGGATCGGGTCGCAAAGGCCGGGGGAAGGCTCCACTGGGTCGCCGCCGATCTTGGCAAACCCGCCGAAGTGGATGGTATAATAGAAAGAACCCTCAAAGAGTCCGGAGGGTTTGACATACTGGTTAACAATGCGGGTATCACCAGAGACAATCTTTCGTTCAGGATGTCCGTCGAGGAATGGCAGCAGGTGATCGACGTGAACCTGTCATCTGCCTTTTTTATTTCCCGCACTGTCGGCAGGGACATGATCCGCAGGCGGGGCGGCTCGATCATCAACATGAGCAGCGTGGTAGGCGTGCACGGCAACGGCGGTCAGGCGAACTACGCCGCAAGCAAGGCGGGGCTTATCGGCATAACGAAAAGTCTCGCGCAGGAAGTGGCAAGCCGTGGGGTGCGGGTCAACGCCATCGCGCCCGGCTTTATCGAGTCCGACATGACATCGGTGCTGCCGCAGGAGGTAAAGGACAAAATGGTAACGGCCATCCCCCTCAAGCGTGTCGGCAAACCAGAGGATATTGCGGAGGCGGCGCTGTTTTTGGCGTCCGACTCATCAACGTATATTACCGGGCAGGTGCTGCCCGTAGACGGCGGAATGTTTATATAAGGAGA
>JAISSG010000020.1 GCA_031273185.1 Treponema sp.
ATACCGCAGAGCTCTGCTCTGCGGAGTTTCATTTAGGTCATTATCCTGAAGCAAAAATCCAGGCAAAATTTCGCATACCGTAATATAAAGCCTTAGCGGGGGGCGGCAGAGTCACTGTAGCGGTAAAACACCAGCCCCAGTTCCGCTGCCGTTTTGAGGAGGAACTCCAGCCTGCGCCGACTGATGCCCCATGCGGCGGTCGAGATGTCGTGGGTGGTCAGGGGCAGTACCCAGTCGCCATCGATGAATTTGACGGTTCTGAGCATCATGGTGATGTCGCGGTCGAAATGATCCTCGCCGGGGATTATCGTGTTGTCGATGGAACAGGACACAATGTAACCTGAGCGGATTTCGCTTTCGCGGTACAGGCGGAACGTAGCGCCGTAGCCCCTCAGCACCGCGAAGGATGGGGAAAGGGCCTCGTGCATCCAGGGTTCGGAAAAGCCGAAGGGGAAGGCGAAGGACGACAGGGGGACACCAGCCCGCCTGAACGATGCCAGCGGCTCGGTGGTCTGGCTGGCAAAGGCGGTGCGGGGAAGTTGCCGCAGGTCGAGGTGGCCGAGGCTGTGGTAGCCGACATCGTGTCCCCGGCTTATGGCTTTGGCGGGGAAGGGGCTGAGCGTCCCCGTGACGAAAAACGTCACCCGTGCGCCGTACTGATCGAAAAGCCCGAACTGCCGTTCCCATGAATCGGCGTAATCGTCATCGAAGGAAAGCAGCAGCCCTGCCTTGCCGGTGCGGGGTCTCCAGACAAGGCTGTCTTCCAGTTTTGCCCCCGATTTTCGTGCCTGTACCACAAAGCGCACCGCATAGGCGGAGTCGCCGAGGGCGCTGGCGTTTTCAAGGTCGTAGGCGACATCGTAGTCGTTGGTGGCGTCCCGCAGGCTTGCCCCAACGGTGATGCGCCCGTCATCGCTCAGGGTAAAATGCTTTTCGATGTCGCTGCCGTTCTGCTGTACCCGCCTGAGTATTTGCTCGGCGATGACCTGCGGGGGAGTTTCGATGCGTGCTCGTTCCGCGACACGGGGACGGCTTGCGCAGGCGGCAAGAAAAACCAGCGGAAGCAGGAAAAAACAAAAGGGGCTAAAAGTATTTTTCATCGAAAACGTTCCTGGTACTCCCCACTGTAGCGAATGTCTGCGCATTTGACTATATTGTATACATGAAAACCAGCCCCCGGTTTCACGCTGCGCTTTGCTTTGGCATGGCGCTTGCAGGCGCAACGCTCTTTTGCCTTGCGTGTGCCAAAAACCAAACGCAAAGCCCAACCATCGCCTTTTCCGGCTCCTTTGTGCAGCGGGGACGGCAGGTCGCCGACCTTGCCAATTACCGCATTGCCTATTACGAGCCGGTGCAGGGGGAGGATATTTCCGGCGGCGGCATACAGGAAAGCGACGATCCCTTTGTCATAACGGATTTCGGTCCCCGCGACGAGTTGCCCCAGGAGATCAAAAAGCCTTCAATCTATGTGGTTTTTTCCCAGCCGGTGGTTCCTCTGGCGAAACTTGGCGAGCCGATCAGGGAAAGCGCCGGACTGTTTGAGATAGAGCCGCCCCTCGCCGGTGTGTACCGCTGGCACGGGTCGAGGCTGCTTTCCTTTGAGCCCGACGCGGACAGTATGCCCCAGCAGCGTTATACGATCACCGTCTGTGAGGGGATTGCCTCGCTGGGCGGGAAAGTGCTGGAGGGGGAACGAGCGTTTAGTTTCGAGACGGAGCGGCTGTCGGTGCTTGACTGGCAGTTGGGCGACGGCGAGCGAGATGTCAATAACCGCAACGCACATCCCCAGGACGCACAGATCATCAGGCTGATTTTTTCCTACCCGGTGAACCTTGACGAGATCGCCAACTGGATCGAGATTCGGGCGGCGGGCAAAACCTGGCCCTTTACCCTGGCGCGGCTTCCCAAGATCGACGAGCGGTGCTATCGGGCCGAGCAGGGGGTTCTGGTCAGCATTGGCGGAAATCTGCCCCGTGACACCGACGTGGTGATGGAACTGAAAGAGGGCGCCCGCTCCGAACCGGACTGGCTTGGCACGAAAGAGGCGAAAACATGGAGCTATCACACCCTGCTGCCGTTCAGTTTTGAGCGGGCATCGACTCAGAGCTATTCCCGATTCCGCGGCATGGACGACGATTCGATCCACATTTCCCTTGTGTTCAGTCAGGACGTGGAGGCGGACGGCGTGGAGCGGCATTTTTCCGTTGCGGGCTTTCCTGCGCTGAAAAAGGAAAACGTCAATGTCAATGGCAGAGTGGTGGTTATCAACCGCCTGCCGCTGGAGTACGAAAAGACCTACACGGTGCGAATTGCGGCGGGGCTGAAAGACCTGTTTGGCCGTACCCTCGGTAGGGCGGCGCAGTCCGAGGTGAACACGGGCGAGGCTGTAAGCTATGTGGGCATCCGCGACCGTGGACCAAAGATGCTGGAGGCGGGCCTTCCCCCAAGGATTACATGGCTTGCGCAGAATCCGGTCTCGCTGCAACGCCTTGTTGCCGCCGCGCAGGGTCCCTACGAGCGGCTTCTCCCGAACGGCCTTGTCAGGATGGATACGTCAAAATGGATTTTTGAGGAAGACCTTTCCCCCTTCCTCAACGCGGCGGGGAAGGGCAGTGCCGCCCTGTGCTGGGAATACCAAACCAAATCCTCGCAAAACCAGATCGATTCTGCCAGCGCATGGCTTACTGTGCAAGTAACGAACCTTGGCATAACGCTGCGGTACGGGTACAACACGGTGCTGGTCTGGGCGACGCATCTTTCCGACGGGACGGCGGCGGCGAACGTCGCGGTGGAATTGATGGAAGGCACGGAAATCAATTTTGACGATTTAAGGAAGAAAAGATGGTAGAATGGAGGGATGGGAGAGGGAATAAGCATAATAGAGTATTTTAGCGAAGTAGAGACCTGCGAAGAGCACAACGG
>JAISSG010000031.1 GCA_031273185.1 Treponema sp.
GAAAGACGTGTTGTTTTTCGAAGAAGCTATTCAACCACTGGAAAGCATTTTCAATGGCTTTCTTTTACATCAATTATGGTTTCGTTTGACCTTCATCATACTTTTTAGATCACCACCCCTTTTTTATCGGCTTTTCCTTATTATCGGATAAGCTCTAAGTATTCCTAGTCCCCGTTCCCTAGTCCCCTAAATCCCCAGCCGCTGCGCGTGGTGATACGCGGCGCTTCTCAGTTGCTTGACCGACTTGTCTACCAGGTAGTCGTCGAAGGGCATCATGCGGTCGATGTGCGAATCGGGCAAAGCCTCATTTTGCGGCAGTATCTCGATAATGCGGTTGGCAATCGAATTGATGAATTCATGATCGTGCGAGTTGAACAGGATCACGCCGGGAAAGGCAACGAGTCCATCGTTGAGGGCGGTGATCGCCTCAAGGTCGAGGTGGTTGGTCGGCTCATCGAGGATCAGGACATTGGCTCCGGACAGCATCATCCTGGAGAGCATGCAGCGGACCCGCTCGCCGCCGGAAAGGACGTTGACCGGCTTGAGCGCCTCGTCGCCGGAAAAAAGCATGCGGCCAAGGAAGCTGCGCACGTATGTTTCATCCTGATCCGGCGAGTACTGCCTGAGCCAGTCAACAATGGAAAGGTTCGAGCTGAAAAACGCCGAGTTCTCCTTGGGAAAGTATGAAAATGCCGTGGTCTGCCCCCAGTAGCAGTCCCCCGATTCCGCCGTCTTTTCGGCGGCAATAATGTCGAATAACGCCGACTTTGATGCGTGTTCTATCCCCACAAAGGCGATCTTGTCGCCCTTGTTCACCGTGAGCGAAAAATCCCGCAACAGCCGCGTCCCCTCAAACGAAAAGTTGAGCTTCTCCACCCGCAGCACGTTGTTGCCGATCTCCCGTTCGGGCTTAAAGCCGACGTAGGGGAACTTGCGGCTGGTCACCGGCACGTTGTCCAGGTCGAGTTTTTCCAGCACCTTTTTGCGGCTGGTGGCCTGGCGGCTCTTGCTGGCGTTGGATGCAAACCGCTGGATAAATTCCTTCAGCTCCTTTGCCTTGTCCTCCCGCTTTTTAAGCTGCTCCCGCGCCTGCCGCTGGAGTATCTGGCTCATCTGGTACCAGAAGTCGTAGTTGCCGGAGTAGGGGGTGATCCTCCCGTAGTCGATGTCGCAGACATGGGTGCAGACCGCATTGAGAAAGTGGCGGTCGTGGGAGACGACGATTACCGTGTTGGGAAAATCGATGAGAAAGTCCTCAAGCCAGGAGATTGATTCCAGGTCGAGGCCGTTGGTCGGCTCGTCCATGAGCAGGATGTCGGGGCTGCCGAATAGGGCCTGCGCCAGCAGCACCCGCACCTTTTTCGATTCGTCCAGTTCGTCCATCAGCCTGCCGTGGTCGTCCTCGTCCAGGCCAAGGCCGGAGAGTATCTGCCCCGCCTGGGCCTCGGCCTCCCAGCCGCCTATTTCGGCAAAATCCGCCTCAAGCTCGCTGGCCCGCATGCCGTCGGCCTCGGTAAATTCCTCCCTGGCGTAAATCGCCTCACGCTCCTTCATGATCCCGTGAAGCTTTGGGTAGCCCATCATCACCGTTTCCAGCGCCGGGTACTCCTCGTAGGCAAAGTGGTCCTGCTTCAAAACGGCGATGCGCTCGCCCTTTCCGATTGAAATCTCGCCCCGGTCGTGCTCGGTCTCGCTTGACAGAATCTTCAAAAATGTCGATTTCCCGGCGCCGTTCGCGCCGATTATCCCGTAGCAGTTGCCGGGGGTGAATTTAAGGTTTACGTCCTTGAAAAGCGTGCGCTCCCCAAAGCCGAGGCTGACATCGGTGACTGTTATCATGTATTCTTCAATAATACTGAAAATTTGCCCCCCGGACAAGCTAATGGTCTTGCATTTTTGCAGGCTATCCCCTAAACTAATAGGTGAGTGGAGGTTGACATGAAAAGGCTCGTTATCGCCGCTGTTTTTATCGCCGTTTTTGCCGCCGGATCGCCGGTTTTTGCCCAAAAAATACCGGAAGAGCATTCTTCCGAGTTCTATTACGTGAGCGTTACCGTGGAAAAGGTATGGCCGTACCGGGCCGGCTATATAGTTCAGTACCGCAAGGGCCCCTACAGCTATGGCAGGGTCTATCTTCCCATGGACTGGTTCACCGATGCGGCCAGCAAGGGGGAGATCATCAACCTTCCGCCGGGCACCTCATGGCCAACCCTGTCGGTGTACTACAAAAACGGCGAATTTAGCCATGTCCGGCTGTATGTCCACCGTATGCGAACCCATCAGACCTGGGGAAATGTCCCGCTAAACGTCAACATCGACAGCGAATTCGAAAACATCGAGACCATCGACATCAAATTCAGGTAGGGTCCCGCGCGCCAGCAGGGCGGTTTTTTCCGAAAAACAATATTTGAGCCGTTTCCAAAACCAACCGTGTTTTGGAAATGGCTCATTTCATATTACGCGCGTCACCGATGCCCGTGTAAAATTATGCGTCTTTCTCCCCTGTGCCTATATTGGAGTACAGGAGAGAATGCATGCAACACGCTGTTTCGCTTAACGATCTTTACGCGGATTTTTCCGCCGGCTTGCTGGGAAAGAAGGATTTGGAAGAGGCGGTTTTCAAGACGATTTCGAAGAATATCCGCTACCTTCCGGGCCTTCGCCGGCAAGATTATGAAGACTACATTTCGTGGCTGTATCCCCGCATTAGGCGCGCCATAACCGCCTACCGGGAAACCGGCTCGTCATTTGAATCGTACATTGGGGCCATGGTTCGCCTTACGGCAAAGGAGTACCGCCAGCGCCAGATGCATGACTATACCACCGAATTCACGGCATGGCTCACGCAGCTTCCCGGCCTTTTCACCTGCGAGAGCGAGCCGGAATTCGACGAAGGCCCTCCGATGGTGCCGGAAACTGCGCCGAAGGAACTGGCAATGCCGAAAAACCCCCGCCAGCTTTTGATTCTGGTTCTCAAGTGCTGCAACTATGTTTCGGCTGATTTTCTGGAAAGGGTTTCGCCCGTGCTGGGGATGGAACCAAAAACGTTAGGTGAAATGATAGACTGCCTGAGGGCGCAGAGGGCAAAGCGGGAGAGGGAAATATGCCTGCTGCGCGAACGCGCCAACTGCCAGTTTTTTCGCTGTATTTTGTACGAGCGAACCTTGCAATTCATGTCGAAGGATAGCGCCGGTGCCCAGCGGCTCAAGGGAAGGCTTGAGCGGGGGCGGAAAAGGCTGGCAAAGATACGGAAGCGGCTGGCGAAGCTGCGCCCCGATCCTTCCAACCACCAGATAGCCGAGGTCCTCGGCATCGCCAAGGGCACCGTCGATGCCGCGCTGCACGCATTGAAGGCGCAGGACCTGAAGACGCGGTGGGGCAGTGCCCAGGAACGGCATATGCTGAACTGATGCCTCCCGGCCCCTTACTCGTCAAAAAACCGCTGGATGGCAAGGGACGAGAAGCCCTCGCTTTTCAGCAGGTACCTCAGCGACGGGGGCCCTGCCGCCGCGCCGCCCCTTGCCGCCCGTTTTGCCCGCTTGCGTTCAAGTTTTTCAGCGTAGCGGCGCAACAGCAGCAATTCGCCGTCGTCATCCAACAAATCCCGTAGGGCTTCATGGGCATCCTGGCGGTCAACGCCGCGTGAGCGCAACGCCGCCAAAAGCCGCCAGGGGCTGGTGGCCTGCCGGGCGATCCGTGTTTCCAGCCAGAGGCGGGCATAGCGGCGGTTGTCCAACAGGCCCGTTTCGGCAAGCCGCGCGATGACGGCGCGGACGCAGGCCGGGTCATGCCTGCGCTTTTCCAGCTTGCGCTGGAGGCCAAGGGAGTTCTGCTCGGCGCGGGCGATCAGTTGCAGCGCCGCCTTTTCCGCCCGCAGGCAGGCCGACGCAAAGCGGAAGCCCGCTTCCTCCTCGCCGCTTACCTCGCGGCCTTCGGCGACGACGGGGGCGTAGGGGGGCAGGTAGCAATCCTTGAACGAAAACGAGGAACCGTCGGAAAGCTCGATTTTTGTGCTTCCCCCTCCGGCTCCCGTTTTTATTGCGACGATTGTCATATAGAGAAAAATTTGGAAGTAAAGTTCCGCGAAACTACCGCTTGGAGAACTGGAAGCGCCGCCGCGCACCGCGCTGGCCGTACTTTTTCCGCTCAACCATGCGGGAATCGCGGGTAAGGTAGCCGTTGCTCCGCAGGCTGGTGTAGTTGGCCTGATCCACCTCGACCAGCGCCCGCGCCAGGCCGTGGCGGCATGCCCCCGCCTGGCCGCTGTTCCCGCCGCCGTACACGTTTATCAGAATGTCAAACTTGTTTTCGCTGGCCGTTACCATTAAGGGCTGGCGGACCATGATGGAATGCTCGCCCTGGGGGAAATACTGGCCCAGGTCCCTGCCGTTCACCGTGACTTTGCCGCTGCCGGCCCGCACGTACACCCTCGCAACCGAGGTTTTCCTTCTGCCGGTGCCAATTCCGATATTCTTGACCACGTCCTCTCCTCTTATACTTCAATCGCCGTGGGGTTTTGGGCCGCATGGGGATGCGCCGCCCCGGCGTACACTTTGGCGTTCTTTGCCAGCTTCCTGCCCAGCGGCCCCTTGGGAAGCATGCCCT
>JAISSG010000073.1 GCA_031273185.1 Treponema sp.
TTGCCGATTGCCGATTGCCGATTGCCGATTGCCGATTGCCGATTGCCGATTGCCGATTGCCGATTGCCGATTGCCGATTGCCGATTGCCGATTGCCGATTGCCGATTGCCGAGAATGGGAAGCTCTACCTGAAAAGTGACGGCATTCTGCCTCATAGTGGATATTGTACTACCTCCGAATGAAAGTGTCAAGAGCCGAAAAAGTGAAAAAAATGACCACCGCCTTTTAGATGACATATTTACGAAATATGTCAAAACAAGCGGTGTCGATCATGTTTATTTTGGTATATCGCCGAGTATCAGCTTTTCAGGATATTAAGAAACTCTGTTCGATTCACTGCGTAAGTTCCAATACCCCATGCTTCTTGGCTTATAGAGTTTTGTCCTGAATCATGTTATATATCAAGAAGGTTTTCCTCAAAGCCTTTAAGGGATTCGCCCTGCGTGGGGTGTTCAGGGTAATCGCTCAGATATCCACATAAAAATCACCGTCCGTTTCGTAGGTATATTTCAATTCCATAGGTTAAGTATTATCCGATACCCTTGATTTTGCAACCCTTTCCCCCCTCCGTGCCCTCTGCGTCTCCGCGCCTCTGCGTGAGCCTCTTTCTCATGCCCGTCCTCCGCCGTGTTGTTACCCCGCCAAAACTGGATTACCATAACGGTATGGGCAAAAAACCTGCCCAGTTCGTTCCCTGCTCCTCCTTGCGCTGCTTGCCCTTTCCTGTGCGGGCTGCGCCAAAGCTGCAAAAGACACCGCCACCGATGGCGCCACCACCGATGGCGCAGACTCAGTGTCCGCGGCCACGGCAGCGAAGGGGCCACCGCCACGCGAGTTGCTTGAGGGTTTCATGCCGGGGGCGATGGCGGACGGCGTTGTGAAAATCGCCGTGCTGGTCAACCAGGGCGAGGGGGACAGTTCCCGCCAGTTTATAGAAGGCGGCGTGGCCGAGGGCAGGGCGATGGGTTTTACCGTGGACTCCTTTGTTACCGAAAGGGACGAAAACCGGCGCCGGGAATTTGCCGCCGGTATCGCCAACGCTGATTATGACGGGGTTGTCTTCGCCCCCTGCGGGAACGGCCTTCTCGTGCATGTTAGAAAGGCTTAGGTTACGACCTCAAGGAAGCTGGGAATCACCTGGCCGGAGAAGTAGAAGAGTCCGCGGCCAAGCTGGTCGGCATCCCACACCCGCTGCGGGCTGTCGGGATAGGCGGTGTAGCCGCCGCAGTAGGTCTCGATCCGGTTGCCGGACGGCTCCCAGAAGTAAATGGAAAGTCCGCGGGTGATGGCATGGCGCGTGGGGCCAATGTCCAGTTTAAGGTGGTTGATGGCGATGAGGTCTGCTGCGTTGAGCACGTCTTCCCAGGTCTGGAGGTAGAAGCCGACGTGGTGCAGGGTGTTCGGCTTGGGATACTCGACAAAGGCCAGGTCGTGGGGCTTGTTGTTACCCGTGATCCAGGAGGCCATGCGGCTGCCGTCGGCCTTGTTGCACACTTCGGGGACATACATTCCAAGGACTTCAGTGCAGAATCGCTCGGCATCTTTGATGCCGGGCCCGTACAGGAGGAAGTGGTCCAGCCGGACTGCCCTCATCCCTCGGGGGGGCCTGTTCCAGATGTCGGGGTTCTTGATCTGGGGATGATCCTTGGCCAGTTCCACTTCAGCGTAGAGGCGGAATTCGTGGCCGGTGCAAATGTTGAATTTGTACGCCTTGCCGAAGCCGGGCTGATCGGTGTTGGCGGCGACCTCGCTTACCTTGTAGCCGAATTTCTCGACTTTGCCTTTCAGCGATTCAAGCTCGTCCTTGCAGGCGGCCTTGAAACAGACATAATCCAGCCCGGCGCTGTCGGTTTTGCGAAGCACTACGCTGTGATGATCGAATTCATCGTAGGCTTTCAGCATTACCCGCCCATCGCTGGTGCGGCCAACTTCATCAAGACCAAGAATGTCTTTGTAGAAGTTGAGTGTTTTGTCCAGATCCAGAACTTTAAGCTGGACGAGACCCGGACGAAGAGTTGCGTTGAACCCCATAATCTTCCTCCTAACGGATAAAAAATTTATTTCACCACGAAGCGATTAACATATCGCTTCGCGGTTGAATACAGCATAAGAGGGTCAGGCCCTCTTTCTTGTCCGCCTCAGTCACATGGGCGCAGCTCATTGGCTTGAACGCAAAGAAGTCACCGGAGACGATCCGCGCCTTGCAGACCCCGCAACCGCCGCCGCAACAGCCGTGCTGCACCGGGCCTTTTCCGTTGTGGATCATCGCATTCAAAATCGGCGCGTCCTCGTCGCAGTAAAAAGCAACACCCGTTTCTTTTACCAGTATCCTGTGCTTCATCCCTGCGTACCTTCGTTCTATTTTCTCTTCTGGCTTAACTCGTAGGCAACGTCTACGATCATGTCCTCCTGACCGCCCACCATGCAGCGGCGGCCCAGCTCAACCAAAATATCCCGCGCGGGAATGTTGAATTTTTCCGCAGCCCGGCGGGTGTGCAACAGGAAGCTCGAATACACCCCCGCGTAGCCCAGCATGAGCGAGTCGGTCCTGACGATCTGGGGCCGCTGCATAAGGGGTTCCACGACATTCTCCGCCACGTCCATGACGCGGTAAATGTCAGCGCCGATGTTATAACCCTGCCGCTTGAGCAGGGCGCACAGCACCTCGATCTGGGCGTTGCCCGCACCCGCGCCCAGTCCCCGGCAGGTAGCGTCCGCATAGTCCGCCCCCGCCTCCACCGCAGCCAGCGTGTTCGCAACCGCCATCCCCATATTGTTGTGGGCGTGGAAACCCACCGGCAGCGCGATGGCGTTTTTCAGCGCCGCTATCCGCGCGCGCACGTCATCGGGAACCATATACCCGGCAGAGTCCGCCAGGTTGATGTAATCCGCCCCGGCATTCACAAAGATGTTTGCCTGCTCGACGATTTTTTCCGGGCTCGCCATGTGGGTCATCATCAAAAAGCCGCAGACGAACATACCGTTTTGCTTTGCCCAGCCAATGTGCTGGATGCTGATGTCCGCCTCGGTAACATGGGTTGCAATACGCACCGCGTTAGCGCCGCAGTCTTTGGCTCTTTTCAGGTCTTCGATAGTTCCCACGCCGGGCAGCAACAACACCGCGAGCTTTGCGTTTTTTACCACCTTGCTTGCCGCCGCAAGCAACTCCAATTCAGGCTCTTTCGAAAAGCCGTAGTTGATTGACGAACCGGCAATGCCGTCGCCGTGGCTGATCTCGATCATGTCCACACCGGCGGCATCAAGGCCACCGGCGATAGCCGCCGCCTGCTCCTTGGTGAAGGAATGGCTGACCGCGTGGCTGCCGTCGCGGAGGGTGGTGTCTACGATATTGATTTTGTTATTGTGCATCATTTTCCCCCCAGCATTTTTGCGGCGAGTTTTTCCGCCACCGCCACCGCCGCCTGGTTGATGATGTCCAGATTCCCCGAATAGGACGGCAGAAAATCCCCCGCCCCCTCAACCTCGACGATCACCGTCACCTTGTTACCGTCCACTATCGGCGGCACGCGCAGCCGGTAGCCGGGCACATAGCCCTGCACCTGGTTGATAATGTCATTAACCGATTCGACAATCCGTTTTTCGTCGGGGTTTTTCACCAGTGCATATACGGTGTTGGTCATGATCAGCGGCGGGTCTGCCGGGTTGAGGATGATGATCGCCTTGCTGCGGTCAGCGCCGCCAATGTCCTTCAACGCCTTTGCGGTGGTTTCGGTAAATTCGTCGATGTTTGCCCTGGTGCCGGGACCGGCGCTCTTGGAAGAAATGGCGGAAACGATCTCGCAATACTCGGCATCGGCGGCGCGGTTAATGGCGTAGGCAATCGGCACGGTCGCCTGGCCGCCGCAGGTAACCATGTTAAAATCAACCTCGCTGGTGAGCTTGTCCAGATTGACGCAGGGCACGACGTAAGGCCCCACTGCGGCGGGTGTCATGTCGATGGCGATTTTACCGGCGGCCTTGAGAATCGGCGAGTGTGCAAGGTGGGCCTTGGCGCTGGTAGCGTCAAACACGAATCTTATTTCCGGGTCTGCGGCAACGGCGTTTACGCCCTCAATGGAAGTTTTAAAGCCCAGTCCGGCGGCGCGTTTAATTCCTTCGGATTCGGCGACGCCCGACATCATGTGCATTTGCAGGTTTTTGCTCTTCATCACCTTGTACATCAGGTCGCTGCCGATGTTGCCGGGACCGATGATCCCGACTTTTACTTTTTCGCTCATACAAACTCCGCTTCAACTTTTCCAAGCGATGAGAATTCTGCGACAAACTTGTCGCCTTTTACGGCTGCGGGAGCCGCAGAGAACGCGCCGGAGAGGATCACCTCCCCTGCTTTCAGGGTGACGCCGTAACTCCAGAGCCGGTTGGCAAGCCATGCCACCGCGACGCTGGGGTCTCCCTGCACCGCGGCCCCGGTTCCCTCGCCGACAAGCTCCCCGTTTTTGAACAGCTTCATGGCCACGTTGGGAAGATCGACATCGCCCAGCTTGAGCTTTTTTGTTCCCAGCACGTAGCGTCCCGACGATGCGTTGTCCGCAACGGTGTCGGGGAGCTTTATCTTCCAATCAACCACCCGGCTGTCAACGATTTCAAACGCGGCGACCACGTAGTCGGTATTGGCAAGCACGTCTTCCCTCGTCACCTTGCCCCCGGCGAGGTCGGCCTTGAGTATGAAGGCTATTTCCCCCTCGATCTTGGGCAGGATAAGCTCGTCCGTGTTGACCTTGCCGTCCTTGCAGTCCATTGAGGCAAACAGGTGGCCGTAGTCCGGCTCGTTCACCCCCATCTGCTTCTGTATGCCGGGCGATGTCAGCCCAATCTTCTTGCCGGATATAACATGCCCCATATCCAGCGCCCGCTTGATGTTCGCAAGCTGGATATTATACGCATCGTCCAGCGAGATTGAGCCGTCCTGCTCGGTCAGCGGGGAGATGGATGCGCGATTCCGCTCGGCGTTATAAAGCTGGTCGGCGAAGGAAGCAATTTTCTGCGCGTCCATGCCTACCTCTTAAATTTGAAAAAATTGCGGATAAGGTCGGCAAATTCCTGGGTATGCTCGATCTGGGTCCAGTGGCCGCAGTGCCCGAAGACGTGCAACTGGGCGTTGTCGATCAGCTTGAGCAGTTTGAAGGAATTTTCCAGCGGGATAACCCGGTCTTCCCTGCCGTGGATGATAAGCGTCTCGTGCTTAATGTTGCGGATGTAGTGCTGATCCGCCGCCATGCTTTCCACGCCTTTTTGCCTCGGTTCGGGGAACAGGGCGTGGAAACTCTCCTGAAAACCGGGCTGCATGCTTGCCTCGTACCGGGTCTTGATCAGCGCTTCGTTGGCAAAGCTGTGGTCGTAGGTGAACAGCTCCAGCAGTTCTTCCATTGCCTCGAACGACGGCTCGTAGCCCCACACCGTATCCAGCCCGTAGGTGATGGGGAAGCTGACCCCCATTGAACCCATCAGGACCAGCTTGTTGATCCGGTCGGGATGCCTGATCGCCAGCGAAAGGGCGAGCGCCCCGCCAAACGAGTTGCCCACCAGATTGGTTTTTTCGATTTTGAGCGCATCCAACAGGCTAATAGTCTGCTTAACCCAGTTTGGCATGGTGTTTTTCATGCCCGCGACCCGCTCGGTATAGCCAAAACCGGACATATCCGGCGCGATAATCCGAAAATCATCCTTGATGAGGGGGAAAAGCCGCCCCCAGTTTGCCCATGCGGTAACGCCAGGCCCGGAACCGTGCAGCAAGGTTACCGTTTCCCCCTGCCCCAGGTCGTGATAATTCGTTTTGAAAGCGCCGGTTTGAATGCTGTTGGCGATTTCGGGTCTCTGATCTGCCATGTTTCCTCCTAAAATACTGTACAACAGAACGTTGTTTAACTTAGCTTATAGTAACCGTTGTCCGGCTAGCGTAAAAAATTCCTAAAAATCACAATACTTGACCGAATCAGATAATCATATTACATTCGTAAATTCTTACCTGTCAAGTGAAATCTTTGCAAATTATTATTTTTTATGCTTGCTATGGTTATTCAAGCGTTTTTTCTGAAAACGACTGCATTTTACTCTGTTTGTTAGAAATATTATGAAAATTTCGCATTCCCAATAGAGCGCAATTGTGTTGCCACCCCACCAAAATGGCATTACCATAGTGGTATGGGCGCCAAATTCCCGGTATTTATTGCGCTTCTTGCCCTTTCCTGCGCGGGTTGCGCCAAAGCCGCAAAGGACACCGCCACCGCCACCGATGGCGCAGACGCAGTGTCCGCGGCCACGGCAGCGAAGGGGCCCTCGCCACGCGAGCTGCTTGAGGGCTTCATGCCGGGGGCGATGGCACAGGCAAAAATCAGCTTTTCATGGATTGCTCCTAAGCCAACAGCAGAGAGTTAGAAGAATGAATTTTTTTACGGGCTACTTCTTCAGTTTTAGGGTGTCAAAAACAACGGGCATCAGTTTTATCGACTCCACGCCCTTGAAAGTATGCCATAACCGGCGCATATGCAGCCACAAAGTGTTCGAAGCCTGCGCGGCGCGGGGGAAAACCTCCACCGGATGGTTTTACGGCTTCAAATTGCACTTGGTTATCAATGACCGGGGGGAGATATGTTCCTTTTGCCTGA
>JAISSG010000086.1 GCA_031273185.1 Treponema sp.
CTCGTGGACGATGGCTACGATCCCCTCGACTACCGGTATTTTCTGCTGGGCGGGCACTACCGCAGCCAGTTGCAGTTTTCGCAGGCGGGCCTCGACGGGGCAAAAAACGCCCGAAAGTCGCTGATGGACAAACTCAGTGCCCTTTTTTCCAAAGCGGGCGGCACGGCGGCAGGCGTGGAGGCGGCCAGGGGCAATGCCAACGCCTCGGAATACCTGCACGCCTTTGACACTGCCATCGAGGACGACCTTAACACGCCACGGGCGCTGGCCGAACTGTGGGGGCTGCTGCGGGACGCCGCTCTGGAGCCGGAAATCGCCCTGTCAGCGGCGTTTGACATGGACACGGTGCTGGGGCTGGGCCTGCGCTCATCACTGGAAGCGGCAAAACCGGAGGAATCCGAGGAGGAGCGGCGGGAAATCGAGGAGATTATCGCCAGACGGACAGCGGCAAAGCAGGCAAAGGACTTTGCCACGGCGGATGCGCTGCGGCAGAGCCTGAAAGAGCGGGGCATAGCCCTTGAGGACGGCGCTGGCGGAACGAGCTGGCGCAGGGTATAACGGTAGCAGGCTGTAACAATTTGGAGACAATGCTTGTTTTTAGTTGTAGGAGAAAGTGGGGACCAGGTGCCGGGTAACATGACCGAGGCTGAGTTCCGGGAACTGTACAATTATGCCTTCCCCATTCTGTACAAGGTGAGCTACCGTATTACCAATTTGGGCGAGGAAGCCGAGGACCTGTGTCACAATGCGTTCTTTCGCTTGCACGAACGCAACATGGTTTTTCCAAACCATCGGGAGGCTACCTACTGGCTGATTCGGGTGGTAAAGAACGATGCCCTCAATTACGCAAAACGGGAACAGCGCAAGCGCAGGGCATACCAGCGGTTCTTCAAGGAGGATGTCAGGCAGATGGACACCGGCGAAGGGGAACTTATCAAAAAGGAAACCAAGGAAGAGGTGCAGGATGCCTTGAATAAATTGCCCAAGGGCCTCCGCGAGGTATTGATCTTAAAAGAAGACATAGGATGGAATTACCGGGAAATTGGAAAGTCGATGGGTATTAGCGAGGGAAATGTAAAAGTACGGGTTTTCAGGGCCAGGAAGCGGCTTGCCGTTTTGCTGGGCGGGAAAAGCCAGAGCGACTTTGGAAAGTGAGGGGAGGCGGCAAAATGGGTGACAGGTGTCCTGATCGTCAACTGCTTTCGGTTTATTTTGACGGGGAGCTTCCATCCCCCTGGAAGGAAAAAGTAGCGGGCCATGTCGCCGGCTGCCCCTCCTGCACGGAGCGGCTGGCCGGTTTCGACCGCCTTCGCCAGTCAATCTGCGCTGAGCCGACGGACGGGGAAATCATGGCGGCGCAGGATAAAGTCTGGCAGCAGCTTGGGCTGGGGGCGAGAAAAGGCGCGCGGGTAGTGCGATTCGGCGGATTGTGGCAGCGGCGCGTTTCCATCCCCCTTCCCGCCGCCGCCGCCGCGGCTTTGCTGCTTGTCGCCCTTGCCGTATTTTTCGCAATGAAAACGCCAAGCCCGGCGGCAATGCCCGTCATGGCATCGTTTGAGTCGCCGGGCATCATACCCGTCTCGGACATGGAAGACGTGCTGCAGTATTTGGGCAGCCGCGACAACAGCGACGTGGTGATCATCCGCCTGCCGGAAAGCCGCGACTTTGTCAGCTACGGCGAGCCTGCCATAATCAAGGCCGCCGATTATAACCGCAGAACGCCGGGAGTGAGAAGGCCATAACATGCGTCGGCTGTGTATCCTTGGATTAATGCTTGCCCTTGCCAGTGCCGCCATCGCGCCGGCGCAGGAGACAAGCGCCGACTCCCAGCAGCAGGAAACCCCCGAGCCTGCGCCCGATGATTCGGTCATCCGGAACCTGTTTCCCCGGTTTAGGGGAAGGGCGGTCGTGCTGGAGATAAACGTCCGCGTTTTGGAGCAAAACCAGGAGGATCAGAACCAGACTGTTTCCTGGAACGAGTCCCACCGAAAACCCACGATCCCTGGCCGCCCGGTGGGGATCAAGATCGTCGGCTCGAACGTGGTGGTGGCGGCGCAGTTCACGCCGTATATCCGCCGGGGGGCGCAGAAGTTCCTTGTCGCGCAGGGCCAGGTATGGATGAACGTCCCCGGCCAGGGGATCAGCTACTATACGTCGATGCAGACCATCCCCCTGAAATTCGACGAGCCGATCTACTTTTTCCCGCTAGGCCCGGCCACGGAAAGCGCCTTAGCCTCCATCGAAGTAACGCTGACCTTGCATCCCTATGAAGAACGCTAATGGATCGGCTGCGCTGGCTATCCTTGTCCTCCTTGCGGGCTGCCAGCCCAAAACGCCGGTCATCCATTCGATTTACCCGCAAGTTGGCACAATGGGCGAGCCGGTCACCATCACCGGCGCTTTTTTTGGGAACGAGCGGGAAGAATCGTCCTACGTCACCCTGGCGGGGGCCCAGCCGACCAGCATGTCCTACCTTGGCTGGAAGGACGGCGAGATCACCTTCCGCGTCCCGGAATTTGGCGAGGCGGGGCTGATCTACGTCCATGTGAAGGGCAAAAAAAGCAACGGGGTGCTTTTCGCAAACCAGGCGACTCTGCCGAGCAAGGAGCAGGACAGCGAACAAGGCCAGGGGCCAAGGGTCGTCTCGATTACCCCCAATGCCGGGTCAATCGGATCGCTGGTCAGCATAACCGGGAACGGCTTTGGCAGCTCTCGCGGCACCAGCGGGGTGTTTTTTTCATGGAACGCGGAAATGCCCGCTTCGATACCGACCGAGGCACGGGTTCCCGAATTTGTCGAGGTGCCGGATTCCGACTATGGCTACGAATTATGGAACGAGCGGGAAATACGGGTGCATGTCCCCGACGGCGCGATAAGCGGCAACATGGAGGTACGCACCGCGCGGGGAAAATCCTTGCCCATGTATTTTGACGTCGCCAACAGGCCGGGAACCAAAACCTTCCGCGACAAGCGCAGCTACACAATTCACCAGACCGTGAACGTGCGGGTTCGGGAGGCGGTGTCGCCTAACACCATGTACCTTTGGGTTCCCCGTCCGGCGGTGTCGGCGGCACAGCGGAACATAGAACTGCTGTCGATGAGCATGGAGCCGTTTATCGACAGCCACCGGGGCACCAGCCTGTTCAAGCTGGACAACATGGCGACGAACAGCGAGGCGCAGATCAACCTTGCATGGAAGGTCGAGGTGCACAGCGTCGAAACCACCGTCCGGCCCCAGTCGGTGCGGCAGGGAAATTCGCAGATCAGCGACGCCTACACCCTGAGCAGCCCGCAGCTTCCTGCAGACGATCCCCGCATAGCAAGCCAGGCCGCCGCGATCATTGGCAGGGAACGCAACCCCTACCTCAAGGCGCAGAGGGTCTACGAATGGATGATAGGCCAGTTCTTGTTCCACCAGGAGCATGTGGACGGCGATATTTTTGACGCATTGGAAAGCAAGGAGGCCGACCCCTACACGGCGGCGCTTCTGTACTGCACCCTGCTCCGTGCGGCGGGCATTCCAAGCCTGCCGGTGGCGGGCGTGCTGGTCAGCCGTGACCGCCAGACGATGAACCACTGGTGGGCGGAGTTCTGGATTGACGGCTTTGGCTGGATTCCCGTTGACGTTGTGATGGGCGCGGAGGCGGTTCCGCCGCAGTTCAGCACCCACCCCGACCGGGCAAAGTATTACTTCGGCAATGTGGACAGCCAGCGCATAGCCTTCTCCCGGGGATTTACCAACCTTTCGCCGATGGACCCACGGGGGCGCACGGTGACGCACAGCCGCTCCTATTCCCTGCAAAGCCTCTGGGAGGAGGTCGTCAGCGGCATCGACTCCTATTCAAGCCTGTGGGGGAGTATCACAATCACTGGAATGTATGCACAATAGGGCTATGGTAACGGTAATATCACTGGGCGGCTCAATCGTCGCCCCCGACGGCGTTGACGTGGCTTTTTTGCAGGGCTTCACGGGGGCAATCCGTGAACTTATCGACGCGGACCACAGCCGCCGCTTCATCTTTGTCGTAGGCGGCGGCGGGCCTGCCCGCTCATGGCAGGGCGCCTACCGCGAAATCTGCGCCGCCGACGTGCGCAACGACGAGGCGGACTGGATCGGCGTTATGGCGACACGGCTGAACGCCCAACTGGTACGGGCGGTCATGGCCGAATGGTGCAGCCAGGACGTGGTGACCGATCCCACCCGGGCAGAGCCTATTGCCGGAAAGGTGCTGGTGGCGGCGGGCTGGAAGCCGGGCTTCTCGTCGGACAACGACGCGGTGCTCCTTGCCGAGCGTTTTGGCGCAAAAACGGTGATCAACCTGTCCAACATCGAGAAGGTTTACACCGCCGATCCCAAAAAAGACCCCGGCGCACGGCCTCTGGACCGCATTTCATGGGCGGAATTCCGGGCAATGGTGGGCGACGAGTGGGTTCCGGGCAAAAACGTCCCGTTTGACCCAGTGGCAAGCCGCCACGCGCAAAACGCCGGGATACAGGTAATCTGCGCCGCCGGAAAGGACCTCGCAAACCTCAAAAAAATCATCCAAGGCGAGGATTTTACCGGTACCACCATCGGCTGAGTTATCCTGCCTTGCCTTGTTTTTTCCGCAAAAACGGCTTATACTTCTACAATAAGGATATGGCGACAACAAATAGCAAAAAGGCTCACGGCCTAAACAAAAAGCATTTTTTTTGCCTGCTGTTTATTTTGCTGGGCCCCTGGCTTTATGCGCAAACTGCCGCGAAAACGCCCGTGGCGTTCATTCCTTTTTGGGGCGACGACCCGGGCATTGTCCAGGGGTTTGGAAACGAGGTTTACATTGGCATAAGAGCCCTGGAAGGGTTCACCCCCATTCGGATTGACATGACCAACGTGCCTCCTGACGTCCCCCCCGGGGGCTTTCCCCCCTATGTTTGCCCAAGCCCTTCAACGACCAGGGAATCCCCTTACGCCATTACCGGCGAAGCCACCCTGGACAAGAGAACCGGCCAGTGGCGCCTGCGCCTGAATCTGTGGCGAATGTCCGACAACCGGCTTATCATCAGCGACGAGCTTACCGCCGCTGATCAGGAGGACTGCCGGAATATCCTGCCGAGCATACTGACCTGGATGTTCTCCTGGGCAAAGGAGGAAGAATCTGCCCAGACGATCAAACAGATACAGATCGTCTACTTTACGCCAACCGAGCCGCCCAAATGGCTGTACCTGGGTTTGCGGGGAGGCGGATCAATGCGGATATATTCAGACCAGAAAGGCATGGATTCCGATCAAAGCATCTTTTACGACAATTTCCATTTTGCGTTTCATGCCAACCTCCAGTTTTTATCTTTCCTCGGCATTCAGCTTGAAGCGATTTACACCCACATACTGGGCGATTCCCACACGCCGAACAATGACCAAAGGCTTGAATCGTCGTCATTTATCTTCCCCTTCATGCTCAGGGCATCGTACCGGCTGGGGAGCATTTCCCTTGCGGCGTTTGGGGGCGGGTATTATTGGGTGCCTATTGGGGAGATAACCAACAGTGTCACCAAGAGCCCCTACGTCCCTTACAAAGGCGAGGTGCTTCTTGGCTATGTCGCCGGAATCATGTTTGGCAACAAGGTTGGGCCCGGTTATCTCTATTTTGATATTCGGTGGGCTTCAGATTTTTCAGATCACGGGAACGTTAATGACTCAGGCAAAGGTTTCCACAGAAATATGTTTAGCGTAGGTCTTGGCTACGAATTAGGCCTAATAGCAAAAAAAAGATGAGGAGAAGAATATGGACATTTCAGCATTTCAAAAGGCGCGTTATGGCTACAAGCCAAAGCTTCCCGCAAGCCTCTCGCACCCAATGCAGGACATAGCTATAGAAACCGGCCCCCCGACCAAATCGGTGGCAGACCAGGAAGAGCTGAAAAACATTTTCAAGCTGACCTACGGCAAGCCCCTTGTCACCCTCAAAAACGGGAAAAACGAAAACGCGGGCCGCAAGCTCAACGTTGGGGTGATCCTCTCCGGGGGGCAGGCGCCCGGGGGGCATAATGTGATCGCGGGCATATACGACGGGATCAAAAACATCCATGCCGAATCCACCCTGTACGGATTTTTGAACGGCCCCATTGGCCTCATCGAAAACAAAAATAAAATCCTCGACGGGGACTTTATTGACGCGTACCGCAACACCGGCGGCTTCGACATCATCGGCTCGGGGCGGACGAAAGTCGAAACGCCCGAGCAGTTTGCCGCCTCGCTGGAAACGGCAAAAAAACTGGGGCTGAACGCCATTGTCATAATCGGCGGCGACGATTCCAACACCAACGCGGCGCTCCTGGCGGAATATTTTCTTTCCCACGGATCGGACATACAGGTGCTCGGCTGTCCCAAAACCATAGACGGCGATCTGAAAAACGAATACATCGAAACATCCTTTGGCTTTGACACGGCATGCAGGGTTTACAGCGAGCTTATCGGCAACCTGATGCGGGACGCGAACAGCGCAAAAAAATACTGGCATTTTGTAAAACTCATGGGACGCTCCGCCAGCCACATCACCCTTGAGTGCGCCCTGCAGACCCATCCAAACGTCTCCCTCATTTCCGAGGAAATCGCGTCAATCGGCTATTCGCTGGATCAGGTGGTGGACATCATCTGCGACTCGATCATCAAGCGGGCAGACAAAGGCGACAATTTTGGGATAGTGCTGATCCCCGAGGGCCTGGTTGAATTTATCCCCGAAATAAAGCAGCTCATTGCCGAGCTTAACGATGCCATTGGCCGGGAAAGAGAGGATTTTTCGAGGTTCGTCTCGCACAGCGACCTGATCTCCTGGTTCTCAAGCAGAATTACGGAAAAATCCCTTAAAATACTGGTAGCCTTGCCGCAGGAAATCGGCAGGCAGTTCCTCACGGACCGCGATCCGCACGGCAACGTGGAGGTTTCCAAAATCGAGACCGAGCGGCTCCTCATCGGCATGGTGCAAGAGAGGCTCCAGGTACTTAAGGCGGACAAACTCTACAAGGGGAAATTCAGCGGCCTTTCGCATTTCTTTGGCTACGAGGGGAGGTGCGCCTTTCCCACCAACTTTGACACCGATTACTGCTACTCGCTGGGCTATTGCGCCTCTGTTTTGATTGCGTCGGGGCTGACCGGCTATATCTCCAGCATACGCAACCTTACGGCGCCAGCCGGGGAATGGGTGGCAGGGGGCGTCCCGCTGACCATGATGATGAACCTTGAGCGGCGCATCGGCGCGAAAAAGCCGGTCATCAAGAAAGCCCTGGTGGATTTGGACGGCGGCCCCTTCAGGGAGTTTTGCAAAAAGCGCGAGACATGGGCGGAAGAAACCTGTTTCCGCGTGCCGGGGGCAATCCAGTACTTTGGGCCGGCGGAGGTTTGCGATCAGCCGCCGATTACGCTATTGCTGGAGCAAGGAAAATGAAGACAAGCCTGCTTGCTATTATTGTCTGTTGTTTTTTCGTAGCAGGAATTTCCGCGCAGGGAATCCGGGAAGAAGAAAGCAATTCTGCGACATTGCCGATAACGAAAATTTCCATTTTTTCATCAGGGCTTGCCTATTACGAGCATTCGGGAACTTTGAGCGCCCCGTCCGCCATCACCCTGCCCTTTAAGGCAAACGCCGTAAACGACGCGCTCATGTCGCTGGCCCTTAACGACCCGGCCTCGGCAAATCCGTCGGTATCCTACCAGTCGCCGGATGCCTTGCACAATTCACTGCGAAGCCTCAAAATCGATCTTTCCAACAACCCTGACATCGCAAGCATTTTTGGCAGGCTTCGCGGGGAGGAAATCGAGATAACAGTCCCCACTGCCGTCAAAGGGAAGATACTGGGCGTTGAGTATCGCCCCGGAACGATTAATCCCCTGCTTGGCGATCAAGGCAGCCCCAAACCCTGGCTTTCCCTCCTCACCGATCAGGGAATCAGGGCGTTTGATTTTTCGGGCATCAGCAGTTTTACTTTTATGAACCGCCAGATCGACAGCGACCTCAGGCGGGCGCTGGAACTGATCGCATCGTCCCGGAATTCCGACTTGCGGAATTTGATCGTGCGGCTTCCGGGGAATAGCAGCCGCAGGGTTTCCATCAGCTACGTCATCCCCGCGCCGGTGTGGAAGGTCTCTTACCGGCTGGACTTCAGCCAGAACGGGACAACTCCCCTGTTGCAGGGCTGGGCGATTGTTGACAACGATGGTGACACGGACTGGAACAACGTGCAGCTTTCGCTGGTTGCGGGCCGTCCCGCCTCCTTCATCCAGAACCTCTACCCGCCGTACTACCTTGCCCGCCCCACCCTGCCCCTCGCCATCGCCGGAGCAGCCGAAGGCGCGGCCCATGATTCCGGGTATGTAACGCTGAACTTTAGCGGGGCCGACTCTGTCACCCGTGCACCGGCACCCATGCCTTCGCTGCCAGCACCGGCAATGAAAATGGAAAGGGAAATGGCAGCCGAAGCGATGATTGATGAGGACTACAGGAGGACACCCGTGACTGGCGGCACCGTGGAAACGGCAACCACCGCAGTTGCGGGGGATCAGTTTGAATTTACCATAAAAAACCCGGTAACGCTTGACCGCCAGATGAGCGCCATGCTGCCCCTAGTAGAATCCACCGTTGAGGCCCGCAAGGTGCTGATCTTTTCCGGCTCCAACGCCTCTGGCAGAAACCACAATCCCCGGCTGGGCGCGGAGCTGACCAACACCAGCGGGATGAAGCTCCCCGCCGGACCCATAACCGTCTATGACGGCGGCACTTATGCCGGGGATGCCCTCATCGAATTCTGGAACGAGGGCGAAAAGCGGCTTATTTCCTACGGCGAAGACCTTTCCGTCGTTGGAACGGCAACGGACGCAAATTCCAGAAGCATAGTATCCGTTACCATCTCCGGCGGCGTTATGACGATTAACCGCAAACAGGAATACACTAAAACCTATACTGTTAAAAATAACTCCCCGGAGTCAAAGCAACTGCTTATCGAGCATCCCAAAACGGCGAACACTGTCCTTGAATCGCCCGAAGCCGACGAGCAGACCCCAACGGCATATCGTTTTACCATAACCTTGACCCCAGGCAGGGAGCTTACCGTTCTGGTTCGGGAGACTCGCCCAATAATGGAGCGGGTGACTCTCTCGCAGCTCAGGGTAGATGCCTTTTTGTCATACGCAAGCAGCCAGGAAATTCCCCCCAATGCAAAGGCCGCCCTGCAAAGGGCAGTTGATCTGCGCTCTGCGGTAAACGCCGCCGAAACCGCCGTGGCCGATGCGGAACGGCGGCGTACCGGCTTTGTTTCGGAGCAGGATCGCATACGGAGAAACCTTGAGGCGGCGGGAAGCCAAACCCCGCAGGGGCAGGAGTACCTCAGGCGGCTGATGGCCCTTGACGACAGCATTGACACCCTTGCGCCCGAGCTTGAAAGGCTCAGGGCAAACGTCAGAAATGCCCAAAAAGCCTTTGAGGATTATCTGGGCAGCCTGCAACTCTAAGAAAACCAAAGGAGCCTCCTGGTGAAGGTCATCGCAATTAACGGAAGCCCCCATAGCGACGGGGTTACGGCAAAGGGAATCTCCGTGATACTCGCGGAACTCACAAAAGAAGGCATTGGGTCGGAAATTATCCATGTTGGCAGCAAGAACATCCAGGGCTGCATACACTGCCGGAAATGCAAGGAATTGAACCACTGTTCAATTACCGGGGACCCGGTGATCGAGACTGCCGAAAAAATCCAGGCCGCAGACGGGCTGATACTCGGAAGCCCGGTGTATTTCGGCGGCATAGCGGGTACGTTCAAGAGTTTTCTTGACCGGCTCTTTTATCCCGGGCCAAATATGAAGTACAAGGTTGGCGCTACGGTAACGGCACTGAGGCGCAGTGGAGGCATATCGGTCTTTCACCAGTTGAACAATTACCTTAACCTTGCCCAGATGATAATTGCCCCCGGAATATACTGGGACGTGATCCACGGCACCAACGCGCAAGAGGTAATGGAAGACCAGGAGGGCTTGCAAATAATGGAAGTCCAGGGCCGGAACATGGCATGGCTTATAAAGACCCTGGCCGCCGGAAAGAAAGATGTCCCCTTGCCGGCCCCTCCCCCGGAACGCAAAAGAACAAATTTTATTCACTAATTTTTGATGACGCAGCATACCGCCGTTCACAAAGAGCATCGCATGGCAGCGCAGGGAGCCATATTCCTCTGTGCCGTTTTATGGAGCACCTCCGGCCTTTTTATCAAGCTGGTGGACTGGCATCCCTTGACTATTGCCGGCGGCAGGAGCATTCTTGCCGCCGCGTTTCTGCTTGCCATTCGGTTTTTTGCGCCAGGCCGAAAAAAGCAGGATCAAGCCAGGATAACCCTGAAAGATTTTTTAGTGCTTTCAGCCTGCGGCCTCTGCTACGCCGCCACGATGATTCTTTTTGTGATAGCCAACAAACTTACCGCGTCGGCAAACGCGATTCTGTTGCAGTACACCGCCCCTGTCTGGGCAGCGCTGTTGGGCTGGCTTTTTCTGAGAGAACGTCCCCGCTGGGAACATTGGTGCGCCCTGGCACTGGTAAGCCTGGGAATGCTGCTGGTGTTCTCAAGCGGCCTTGCCTCTGGTTCCATGTTAGGCGATATGGTTGCGCTGATCTCCGGCCTTGCCTTTGCGGCGAATTCCGTTGCGATGCGAACCAGGAAAGACGGCAACCCGGCGGACATTTTTATTTTTTCGCACCTGGAATGTGCGCTTTTTTCCATACCGTTTTTCTTTTTGCATCCCCCTTCGATGACTACCAATAATGTTTTAAGCATTGTCTTTATGGGGATTATCCAAATCGGCGCGGCATCGGCGTTGTTTGCTTATGGCATTAAGCGTGTTTCGGCTGTCCAGGCAATGCTCATCGCTACCATCGAGCCTGTTTTGAACCCGGTTTGGGTGCTGTTGGTAGTGGGAGAAAAGCCCGCCGCTTCCGTGCTTGCCGGAGGCACTCTCATCGTTGGCGCGGTGCTGTTTACCTCTATACTATCAGCATTGCGTCGCCGTAACTGAAAAAGCGGTAGCCTTCCCTGATCGCCTCCGCATA